>JBJELS010000294.1:0-5937 GCA_051879275.1 Lachnospiraceae bacterium | reverse complement strand
CAATAAGGGTGGCGGTGCTTGCTTCGGCAGAAATTGGCACACCATTATCGGTAACGGTTATGGTGACGCTTTCTTTATTATTTTCCAGATTGAGGAAGATATAGCCGGTTTCTGCCAGGGGCTCCAGTCTGGCAGTAACCGTATTATAAATATACTGATAGAGTGAAAGTCTGGGCAATGAAAAATCTGACAGCTCATCAGGATATTCCACATCAAGATTGATTCGCTCCCCAAAGCGGTAGTCTATGATCTTCATAAAATTACTGATAACCGATATTTCATCCTTCAGGGAGGCATCCTGTATGTCATTGAGGCTGTATTTCATAATAAAGCCCAGAGCAAAGCAAACATTGTAAAGCTCTTTGTTGCCGGTCATTAAGACAGAGCCTTTAATCACGTCCAGGGTGTTAAACAGAAAATGTGGATTTATCTGGTTAATGAGAGTTAAATTTTTGGACTCTTTATCTGCAACCTCCTGTTCATAGAGTCTGCTGGTGGTAAGAAACAGCTGATCGCGTATTTGGTTTATTTCATCCATCATTAGATTGAATTCATTCGATATACTTTCAATTTCACGGTATCCCTTCAGGGATACTCTTTTTTTCATCAGCTTAAGGTTGCCATGGCTTATGGAAACGATATATTTTGTGAGGTCATTCAATGGTGAAATAAAGTTTTTCATAATAAACAGGTAGGCAATAATAGTAACTACAGTTAAAATAAACCCCATTGAATAGCACATATTTCTCAACATGACTGCATTTTCCAGCAGAGTGGAATAGGGGGTGATGGCTATGGTATATCCAAGATCAGAATCCAGGGTATTTACCTGAATCATATAATGAGCATTATCCAGGCTTGTTTCCGTGATAAAGTAGGGAACAGCAGAGGAGTTATCCGGGCTTTTATGATACACATAGTCGGGTAAAGCAGATTTGACTCCGTCAATGATTGAAGCATCGGCTTCGGATTCCAGATGCTCATTTAAGGAGATGGTTTTTCCATAGGAATCCACCATATAGAAGAAGGTATTGGACAGAGTATTAAAGTCAGAGATTTCCTTAACGATGGAATCTGCCTTCACTAAAAGAGTCATGTGTCCGATTTTTTCCCCGGAGGATTTTACGTTTCCATATGAAATAATGTTCATGCTGTAGGAAAAAACGGATATAGAGGAGGTGGAGGTTGTTCTTATTTCGGTATATCCATCATAATGAATCTGCCCGTCTGAATAGTCAAGGCAGGAGGGCATAAGAGGAGACTGATAGCCCGGAATGGAGCAGGTTGCCTTGTCAACGGGAGTAATACTGATATTGAAGATATTTTTATTTATACTGGTCAGCATATCCAGTACGGAATATATACTTTTATAACTCTGGTAGGTTATATCATTGGTGAGGAAGGAGATGCAGGAATCGCTGTAGCCTGCGTACAGCATGATATTGGTAATATCATTGTATTGAGACTGTATGCTGTTTTGCAAAGCTATGGTCATGCTGATATTTTCGTCTCTTTTTTGGGAGATCAGCTCTTTGCTTATGTAGTTGTAGTAAAGTGTGACCAGAAGAGGAATCAAAGCTATATGGATAATAATCAGAATAATTATCTGGGTTTTTAAAGAAGACTTTTTTGTATTTTTCATGATGATCCTTACCTGTCAGTCTGGAAGAATTAATAGTGGATATCCTTGTTATCATTACGAAACTGTGTCGGCGTTACCTGCATATATTTTTTAAACAGCTTTGAAAAATAAAAATAGTCACTTATTCCTACTGCCGTGCAGATGTATTGGACCTTATGATCCGTATGAATGAGCATGTCGCAGGCCTTTTCAATTCTGAGTCTGGTGATATGCTCTACAATTCCCCTTCCGGTTTCCTTTTTAAATAGAGAAGAAAGATAGTTAGGGGTTAATCCAAAGGAGTTAGACAGCATTTCAATGGTAATCTCTTTTGTAAGATTATCCTCGATAAATGTAAGAATTCCCTGTATGGTCGGATTTAAAGAGGGAGCAGTGTGCTCTCCTGTGTCGGAGTCCGATTCCTTATGGGGAAGGGTATCAAGCAGCAATCGTATACATTCGGTTAGCTCTATAAGATCAAAAGGCTTCAAAAGATAGCGGAATACACCATACTGCAATGCCTTCTGGGCATAGGCGAAATCAGGATAGCCGGATAAAATAATGAAAGGAAGATTAGGATATTCAGCCTTTGCAGCCTGAATAAGCTCCAGACCGTTCATGCCCGGCATTCTTATATCGGTAACAACCACATCCGGCTTTTTTTTATGAATCAGAGACAGGGCCTGAGTACCGTTTTGTGCAGTATAAATGGTATTTACATTTATACTTTTCCAGTCTACTCCCATTTCAAGACCTTTTGAAATATATTTTTCATCATCTACTAAAAGCACTTTATACATAGAATACCTTCATGCCTTTCCCTTGATCAATTTAGACGAGTTACGGTATTTTGCGGGAATATATTAAATTACCCGATAATTCTCTTGTTTTAACCATTATACACCATTAAATTTGAGATAAGCAATAATTTGATAGACGAATAGAGAAAAAGAATTATCCATATTTGTAAAATTCTACGAAAACAATCGGAGATTTTTCGATATGTATAAAAGATTTGACCATAATTTTAAGGAATAAAGCATTATATAATAGCATTATAAAAGTGAAACGGTATGAAGCTGAAAGAAAGAAGAGAAGGATTTTATGAGTAAGGTGGCTAAGTCTACAGATTCAGTACAAATCAGAAAAGATGACGGCAGGTTTAAAAAGCTTCTTATTGCGGTATGGAAGCATCGGTTTTATTATCTCATACTGTTGCCCTTGATTGCATGGTATATCATTATGTGCTATGTACCCATGTATGGACTGCAGCTGGCCTTTAAGGATTATAAATTTAACCTGGGAATAACCGGCAGTCCCTGGAACAATTTTGCACACTTTAAAGCCCTATGGCAGGATGCGGAATTTTGGAGTGCATTCCGCAATACATTGATTATCAGCCTGGGTAAGCTGGTATTCCACTTCCCGCTGCCAATCATTTTGGCAATCGTAATGAGTGAGCTGTCCAATGCAAAGCTGGCAAGAGTTTTTCAGTCGGTATTTACCTTTCCGCATCTGATTTCATGGGTAGTGCTTGCAGGTATTGTTACGAATCTGTTTTCCAACTCAGGAGCCATTAATCAGATTTTGGTTGCTCTGGGCTTTGACGCATTTTCACCCTTGACCAGTACCAAATATTTCAGGCCGATGCTGTACATAACCCATATCTGGAAGGAGATAGGCTGGGATTCGATTATCTATATGGCGGCCTTAACCGGAATCAGCTCAGAGCTTAATGAGGCTGCAGTAATTGACGGTGCCAATCGCTTTCAGAGAATATGGCATATTTCCCTGCCGGGAATAAAGAACATCATTTGTATTCTTCTTATTCTTCAGATTGGAAATACCATGGGAATCGGCTCCAGCTTCGATCAGGTATTCAATTTATACAGTGCACCGGTTTATTCTGTAGCGGATACAATTGATACCTTCATTTACAGAAAGACCTTTGCTGTAGGCTGTAACTTTGGTTATACCACTGCAGTGGGTATGCTTAAATCCGTTATCAATGTGATTCTTATTGTAGCAGCTAATTCAGTTGCTAAGAAAATGGGTGAAGAAGGATTGTATTAAAGCTTTTGATATTGCAATGAAATGAGGGATTAAAGTGGCTGTTAAGGAATTAAAAATTAATGGGGAAAGTAAAAGGAATGACAGGAGACTGAGAAAGAGAAGAAAGATTAAAGCCTTTGATATCGTTGCGATTGCCATATTGATTCTGCTTGGACTGATTGTTTTATTTCCGTTTTATAATGTGGTTATTATCTCCTTTGCAAGATATGCTTCCATCGCAAAAGCAAAGCTGTATATTTTTCCTACCTCCTTTCAGCTTAAGGCCTATAAGGCACTGGTTGAAGATTCGGAGTTCTGGAGGGCCTTTGGTAATACGGTATTCATAACTGTAGTGGGAGTAATGCTCAGTATGGTGGTATCTGTAGCCGGTGCATATGCGTTATCGGTTAAGAGCCTGCCCTTCAGGAATTTTTTTCTGACGCTGATTCTGATTACCATGTTTTACGGAGGCGGACTTATTCCCTACTATCTTTTGATGAAAAACCTTCATCTTATCGACAGTATTTTTGTAATGATTATACCTACCTGTGTGAACACTACATACATTATCATTATGAAAAATTATTTTGTAAATATGCCGGTCAGCCTGATTGAATCGGCCAGACTGGATGGTGCAAATGATATATTGATTTTAATCCGAATAATTTTACCGATTTCCAAGCCGTTTATGGCAACCTTCGCATTGTTCTATGCAGTGGAGAGATGGAATGAGTGGTGGAATGCACAGATGTTTATCAGCAAGTCAAGCCTGGCGCCATTGCAGATTTATCTGCGAAATCTTCTTATAGCATATAATTCCACGATTTCCTCGAATGCGTTGACTCAGGCAGAGAGAAATATTGACAATACTCTCTACTTCCCATCCCTGCAGATGGCAGCAGTAGTGGTATCCAGTATTCCTATTTTGATGGTTTATCCGTATTTACAGAAGCATTTTACTAAAGGGATTTTGGTAGGTGCAGTAAAAGAATAGTGATTTAATGCGAAAGCATATAAATAAAAATCATAAATCTTATAAGGAGGGATTATATGAAAAAGAGATTATTATCGGCCATATTGGCAGGAGTAACTGCTGCATCAATGCTATTGAGTGCCTGCGGCAGTACAACAGAAACCGCTACCCAGACAACAACGACAGGTAGTGGTGAGAGTGGTGAGGCAGCTGTAGAAGGTGGAGAGTCAGATTTTTCGGAGCATATGGTTATCTCCCTTGCACACTGGGATATTGAGACAGCCTTTGCAGAGCGAGACTCGGATAAGCTTTATCAGTATATTTGTGATAAGTTTAATATCTCCATTGAGCCCGTAAACACAACCTGGGATGATTATGTACAGAAAATTCAGATGTGGGCAGCATCAGGCTCTATGCCGGATATCGTTTCCATTGATGCAGTTGGTACATCAACCTATTATAACTGGACAGAGCAGGGAGTAGTAAGACCCTTGCTGGATATTGATGAGACAAAGTATCCGAATCTTGCAGAATATTTTAAAACAGAAGATATTGCGGCTATGGCAGATGAAAACGGACAGTTCTATGCTGTTCCACGAAGGATGTTCCCTACGGTTGACTGGTCTGCACTGGATCGTGTAGTTGCCTACAGATGGGATCTTGCTCAGGAAGCCGGAATCACAAAAGAGCCGGAAACCTGGGATGAGTTTAAAGAAATGCTTGCAGCAATCGTCAAGGCTGATCCGGAGGGACAGAATATTGTAGGACTTACATCATCAACAGTAAAGATGGTCGGCGGTCTGTTCTGGTTATACAGCAATCCGGTTGCCACATCGGATGGATCAGGCAGTGATTTCAAGTGGATTAAGGAAGATGGTAAATATGTACCGGCTGTATTCTCATCCAATTCACTTGCTTCTCTTCAGAACATGAGAGATATGTATACAAATGGACTTATTGATCCGGATATTGCTCTTACCAATACGGCATCTGCATATGATAAGTTTGCTGCCGGCAACTGCGCAGCTATCCTTATGGGCGGTGGTTTTATTAATGTATCGAACAACCTTTATGAGCAAAGATGGAAGGACTTATATCCGGACAAGGAATTTACAGACTGTGTAAAGGTATTAAAGCCTCTCAAGAATGCCAATGGGGATTATGCACATGCGATTTTCAAAACCTATTGGTCCGAGACCTATTTCAGCTCAAATGTAGATGATGCAAAAATGGAAAGAATTATGGCTCTGTATGATTATCTGTTATCAGAAGAGGGCAGGGAGCTTCTTAC
>JBJELS010000293.1:0-5956 GCA_051879275.1 Lachnospiraceae bacterium | reverse complement strand
CTCATCTGAAGACTCTATTATCCAGACATTTTTCAATTCTGCCTGCTCAGAGGTTTGCTTCAGTCCCCACAGGGCGTTGTCATAGGTAAGATAAATTCCCTTCCTCTGAACCAGCTCCTGACTGAAGGGAAGGTGATTTTCCCATACTCCCTTATGGGAAAGCAGCTGTTCCTGTCCAATGGGCTTTCCTTCCCGGTCTCTGACCTGTGCAGAATCTCCCAGAATCAATATTTCTTCCGTCTGAATCAGCCCTTCGGGGTCTAATTGCTCACATATCTGATCAAAATAAAGATACCAGTCCTCCTTTAGCAGATAAAAGGAGGAAGAATAATGGTTTTCAAAATTAAGCTCTGTTCCCCCAAGGCCCTCAAAGCTTCTCTTCCATTCCTCAAATTTTCCATAGGTCAGATTTCCATCCTCCCATTCCAAAGAAAGCTCCCTCACCTTATCTGCCGCTTCTTTCCACTCCTTTGTTTTGCTGTTTTTCGTAACCTGCTGCAAAAGCTGTGCCAATACCTGAACTTCTTTTACGGTTATGTATTCTCCCTCCGGCTGTTTCCTTCTAAAAAAAAGGGCCGGCAAAAGGGCCAGTAAAAACAGAATAATAATCAGTAAAATACAAAGCTTTTTTTTATGATGAAAATCCAATTCTCTCTCCTTTTTCATGGGACAGGCTTCTTTCTCTATCTTTCTTTTTCCCTACAAACGATTAAAGCAGCCGGAGCGGCTGCTTCTTCTCTTTCGTATATACCCGAAATGCGGATCTCTGCCTTCTGACTCCTAGCAATGCTAGGTGGGTTACCGCAAGACTGCTTTTGCCTTCCCTTCCAATCCTTACGAAGAATCTCTTCGCAAGTGAGGGCTTGGCAGCTGCAGAATAATGTAGGAATCCCGTTTAAAGTAAATGTAGGTTCAAAAATAACAGAATATCCAACACCTCAGGCTAACCTTATTATATCCAACTCTCACAAAAAATACAACTGGAAATTCTTTATTTGGTCCATCTGATATCTATTATTTAAAAAGACCATACACCCTGCGGATGTACGGTCTTTTAAGCTTATGTATAGTGTTCACAAAATTACAGAGCATCAACCAGCTTCTGCACAGCTGCCAGGGCTTCATCCGGAAGCTTGTCGTATCCGGACTTCTTTTCTGCAAAGCCCTTAACCGCATCTACACGGTTCTGCATTGCAGACTTTAACTGTGCTGCATAATCAGGATCTGCCAGATTGGGAGTGAAGTCTGCAGTTTTATCTGCCCAGTCATACATAATTTCGATATCCTCGAAATTACCCCATTTTTCAAACTTGGCCTTTCCTTCTACGATGGTTTCCAAAATACCTAATGTATCTGCAGGCTTAACCTTGGTTCCCATAAAGTCACCGGTGTTGATGATGTAGCAGTCTACATTCTTCTCCTCTACCAGCTTCTTAAACTTCTCATAGTCATTAACCAGAGGATAGGTTCTGAAGGGATTAGCATAAGGAACGATACGAAGAGCATTCAAATCCGTTCCTGCTGCTACACGCTCTGCGGTAGAGGTTTTGGTAGCCAGGGTAGCACCCATAACGGAAGCCAGCGCAGCACCCTTTAATTTTACTACCGGAGGAATGGTAGGATCCTTCATAATCCAGAAGATTGCGTTAACGGGAGCTTCAATCTTATCCACACGGTTAGGAGACCATAATTTGGACTTGATTGCACGTCCGTTACCGTTACGAATATCTTCAGTTACCAGCTGAATCTTTCCGTTCTCATCCAGAGTACAGGAACAGTTCTGAGCGGTTAACAGGTATTCATTATCCGGACATCCGGTAGGATAATCGGAGGTCTTGTCAAAGTATGTAGGCTCTAAGGCAACTGAGGAACAAGTATCGGTATTGATGATGAACGCATCGTCATGTAAAACGGTAATGGGATATTTTCCGCCGTGCTTTGCATGGGTTAAGGTAGATTTACCGGAACCGGATAAGCCGTAAACGGAGGCAACAAATTTAGAGCCGTCAGGTAAGGTATATTCCTTCTGTCCGCCGTGACATGCAGCATAACCGTTTCTATTAGCCAAAGCCCATGCCATGGTCAGTGTACCCTTCTTATGCTCACCAAAATATCTCATACCAAGAATGGCTGCACAGTTCTGATTGGTATCAAAGTAGCAAAGTGTCAAAGGATCGCTTAAGCAGCTGAAATCCACATCAGGTCTGTCCACAGGTACCCACTGGGGATCGGAGAAGATATAGATATCCGGCTCGTTTCCATTACCCACAGGCTTGGATTCCTTATACATCTTAACATATTCATCAGACATATACTGGAAGTTAATCATCCAGTTGTACAGAATGTTCTCTTCTCCTTCCGGAATAAGGAGGTGAGCCTTAACCATAAACTCAGGATCCAGACCTACAAAGCATTCTGCATGGTACATGGTTTTCCAGCGGGTCTCATAAATGGCATCCATAACAACTTTATCCAGCTTGGCTTCGTCAACACCGGGTTCGCCCTTAATACGGCGGGCAGCAGCATAACGTCCGGTAACGGCACCATCATTGAATAACAATACCTTGGCATCCTTTTCAAGCCCAAAGGTATCACCATCCTTAATCGGCATATCTGTTACCACTGTACCGGGTGAATTTTTTGCCAGCTCATAGGCTTCCTTTAAAGTATTAACCTTTACTACGTTATTTCCGTAAAAAGCAGCTTCGATAATAGAACGGGTTTTGGAAAAACCTACTTTACCTGCTCCGATTTCGGAAATGGGATAATATGCTTTTGTTGACATATTTCTTCCTCCTTCTTATTTTGATATGATGTATTTGCACCCTGGTGAAGATTAACCCACTTCTGAAAATCTTCACCAGGGTTCCTCTCTATTTATGCAGAGCGGCCAGCCCGCATACCAACAAATATTATGGCAGAATTTGTCATCAAAGTCAATGCGTTAACATGGAATTGTGAAATTTTTTTCAATCCTTTCTGACTATTCTTCCAGTTTTGCGGTCACCTTTTTCAGCCAGTTTTTTTCCTCTTCCTCCATCAGGGGGGATATTTTTTCATAAACCTCTTCATGGTAGCGGTTCAGATTCTGAATATCCTTCTTTTCCATGACGGCAGGATTAATCAGCTCCAGGTCTATGGGGGCGTAGGTCAGGCCTTCAAATTCCATAAACTGTCCATCCTCATTTTTCCTTCCCTTTTTCACCACCATGATATTCTCTATCCGAATGCCGTGACTTCCTGCCTTATATACCCCGGGCTCATTGGAAAGAAGCATTCCCTCCTCCAGGACAGCCTCCTTCATTTCTTCCGTAAATTTCCAGCGGATATTTTGAGGGCCCTCATGTACATTCAGCATATAACCGATGCCGTGTCCCGTTCCGCATTTATAATCAATCCCCATATCCCAAAGAGGACCTCTGGCCAGTATATCCACATTGCGTCCGGTACAGCCGTAAAGAAATCTTCCGTTTAATAAACGGAGCATTCCCATTACCACTGCTGTATAATGATTCTTCATTTCCTCAGTAACCTCCCCCAGGGCATAGGTTCTGGTTACATCCGTAGTTCCGCCGATATACTGCCCTCCGGAGTCAATAAGCAGCATTCCTTCCGCTTTAACTTCTCTGTAATCCTCCTGGGTTGCCTGGTAATGCATCATGGCTGCATTTTCCCCCACTCCGCAGATTGTTGGAAAGGATAAATCCAGAAAGCCCTCGGTTTTCCTTCTGAGCCCGTCCATATAAGCGGCAGCCGAAAGCTCCGTCATGGGAATTTTTCCCACATTTTCTTTCAGCCAGCGCATAAACCTGCACACTGCCAGTGAATCCTTTAAATATACCCGGCGAATCTGCTCCAGCTCAACTTCATTTTTTATGGCTTTCAGCTTCTCTGTAGGATTAGGTTCAATGACCACCCGGGTACGGCTTGCTGCCTGCCGATAAATGGTATAATTACTATTCTCTCCGTCCAGAAGAACCGTACCCTTCCAGTCCATCTGCTCCAGCTGAATTTCAAATTCATCATAATCCTTAAGCTTAATTCCCCGAGAGATAAGCTCTCCTTCCACCTCCGGTGTCAGGGCTTTTTTCTGCAGAAACAAAAGGCTGTCTGTCAGTGTGATTATGCTGTAAGACAGGGCTACCGGATTACACTCTATATCGTTTCCCCGGATATTGAACAGCCACATAATATCGTCCAGCTTGTTCAGTATCAGATTGGAGCAGTCTTTTTCTCTCATTCCTTCTCTTACTGCTTCCAGCTTTTCCTCCGTGCTTTTTCCGCAGATTTTTTCTTCCAGGATGAAGATTTTCTCTGCTTTTCTGGGGGGACGATTCTCCCACAGCTCTTCCGCCACAGCTGCCTGATAATCAAGCCTTCCTTTTTTCTGCTCCACAAGCTTCTCCAGCTTCTTTCCCATCTTCAGGGACACACATCTTCCGTCAAAGGCCAGCGTCTCCCCCTCCCTTAAATTCTCTTCCAAATATTCGGGAATAGTGGGAATCCCCTCTTCACCCATGCGAAAAAGCGTAATTCCTGTTCCCTCCAGCTCCTTTTCGGCCTGAAGGAAATACCTTCCATCCGTCCACAGCCCTGAAAAAGCTTTCCCAATCAACAGGCTGCCGCTTGAGCCGGTAAAGCCGGATATAAACTCTCTTACTTTAAAATAATCATCCACATATTCAGAATTGTGACAGTCAGAGGTAGTGATATAATAGTAATCGATATTCCTCTCTTCCATCCTTTTTTTCAATGCATCCATTCTTTCCTTTATCTTCATCTAATCTGTCCTTTCTCCCTAAGCTTTTACTATCATAACCCATTTTTTAATTTTTTGTAAACTCCTTTAATTTCCTTGTCAAGAAGTTAACTATCATGATAAACTGTTCAATATTGATTTTTACATATCGCTCAATATAAATTACAAAGAAAGGTGGCAATCTATGATTACAAACTCCAATATTTATTCTGAAGTTACCCCTGATATTGTACAATTAGCGAAATTAAGTGAACAAGCCGGTATCATTGATTCCGAATTATTTACCCGTTATGAGGTTAAACGTGGTCTAAGAGATTTAAACGGTAAAGGTGTGCTGGCAGGACTTACCAATATTTCTGATGTTCGTGCTTCCAAAATCGTAGATGGGGAATCCATTCCCATTCATGGGAAGCTGTTCTACCGTGGTTATAATGTGGAAGACCTGGTAAAGGGCTTTTCCTCTGAAAACCGTTTTGGCTTTGAGGAGGTTACCTATCTGCTGTTATTCGACCAGCTACCGGATAAAAAGCAGCTGGCGGAATTTAAAGAGCTTTTATCCTTCTATCGCAGCCTTCCTACCAGCTTTGTGCGTGACGTTATTATGAAGGCTCCCAGTAAGGATATGATGAATACTCTGGCCAGAAGCGTACTGACTCTGTATTCCTATGATGACCGGGCAGATGATACCTCTCTTCCCAATGTCCTTCGTCAGTCCCTGCAGCTGATCAGCCTGTTTCCCCTTCTTTCCATTTACGGTTATCAGGCCTACCGCTACTATCATGATGGCGGAAGTCTGCACATCCATCAGCCGGTATGGGAGCTGTCCACTGCGGAAAATATTCTTCATATTCTCCGTCCGGACTGTAAATACACTCCCCTGGAAGCAAGGATTCTGGATATTGCCCTGGTTCTGCATATGGAACATGGCGGTGGAAACAACTCTTCCTTTACCACCCATGTGGTTTCTTCCTCGCTTACGGATACCTACTCCACCATTGCTGCCGCAATCGGCTCCCTTAAGGGGCCCAGACATGGAGGGGCCAACATTAAGGTGGTGCAGATGTTTGAGGATCTGAAGGAGAAGGTAAAAGACTGGGAGGATGAAGAAGAGGTAGCCGGCTATCTGGCCAAACTCCTGCATAAGGAAGCCTTTGACAAAGCGGGGCTGATTTATGGTGTAGGTCATGCCGTTTATTC
>JBJELS010000292.1:0-5990 GCA_051879275.1 Lachnospiraceae bacterium | reverse complement strand
GAACCAGATGATGGGATCGGCAGCTACAAGTCTTTCTCAAATGCTGGGAAGAACCATAGATATCAGTCCTCCGGAAGCAACCCTTTTGGATTTATTGGACTTTAAGCAGGGAGAAGAAATTTCTCCTTTCCTGGGAGGAACCTTTGTTAAGATTGCATTCCGCATGCAGATTGGAGATCTGGTAGACAGCAATATTTTACAGCTGTATCCAATAGATTTTGCTAAAACCTTAGTTAATAACTTTTTGGAAGGAATGTCTGCTTCGGCGGAAAATGCGGCAGCACAATCTGCGCCCGAGCCGGAACCTGCTCCGGTGCCTTATATTCCACCTACAGTAGACCCTTCACAAATGGCAGGAGGAATGAACAATATGGGGGCTCAACCGATGATGCAGCAGCCCATGATGGGAATGCAGCCCATGATGCAGCAGCCTATGATGCAGCAGCCTATACAGATGAATTATCAGCCTGCTCAATTTGGCAGCTTTGCTCCAAATGTAAGTTCGGTGGCCGGTCATGAGAATATCAATTTAATTATGGATGTGCCGCTGCAGGTTACCGTAGAGCTGGGAAGAACCAGTAAATCGATTTCGGAAATTCTGGACTTCTCGCCGGGAACGATTATCGAGTTGGATAAAATAGCCGGGGAACCGGTAGATGTACTGGTAAACGGTAAATTTGTTGCAAAGGGTGAAGTTGTAGTTATCGAAGAAAGTTTCGGTATCAGAGTAACTGAAATTATCAGATAAGGAGTATATAATGGCTAAGAATATTTTAATTTGTGATGATGCAGCATTTATGAGAATGATGATCAAAGACATTCTTACCAAAAACGGATATAATGTTGTGGGTGAAGCTGAAAATGGAGCAAAGGGTGTTGAACGGTATAATGAATTAAAGCCGGATCTTGTTTTAATGGATATTACCATGCCCGAAATGGACGGAATAGCAGCCTTAAAGGCAATTAAGTCTGCTGATCCAGCGGCCTGTGTAATCATGTGCTCAGCAATGGGACAGCAGGCTATGGTTATTGAATCCATCCAGGCCGGTGCAAAGGATTTTATCGTAAAACCTTTTCAGGCGGATCGTGTTCTTGAAGCAGTTAAGAAAGTGATTGGTTAGTTCATGCTGTTATCAATAGATGATTCAGTCAATTCTGTTGCACAACTGCTCACAGTTGTTCTTATTTTCCTGTTTGTATTGGTAATAACCTGGTTTACCACACGCTTTATTGCCGGATATCAGAAGAATCGGCTGCAGACAGGAAATATGGAATTGGTGGAGAGTCTCAGGATTTCCAACACGAAGTATCTTCAGATAGTCAGAGTGGGAAACAGATATATAATGATGGCTGTCTGCAAGGATTCGGTGACTTTTCTTGCCGAATTATCGGAAGACGAACTGATGATTTCCCAGGAAGAGCAGACGGTTGCTTTGGATTTCAATGCTCTTTTAGACAAAGCAAGGAAGCTTCATCCGGGGAATAGAGAACAGGATACAGATAAAGGAAAATAAGCGTCAGATGATGAAGTTGTTACATAAAGAGAAAATAAGTACAGGGAAACTTATATGCCTGCTGATTATGGCAGGCATATTATGTATTTGTCCTGTAATTTCTGCGCAGGCCACAACTGGCCTGGATGATCCTGTAACGGGAACAACGGTTAATCAGACGAACAGAAGAGAACCGGGCAGCGCAGAGAATATGGAAGAATTGGCTGAGCCTAATATAGCCAACGGACTTACGGTAACGGTAAACGGAGATAATGGCAGTTTAAATTCCACCCTACGGATCTTGATCACCCTTACTCTGATTGCACTGGCACCTACGTTGGTGATTATGCTGACCTCCTTTACCAGAATAATCATCGTTCTGCATTTTACCAGAGCCGCCTTGAATACCCAGACGGCACCGCCCAATCAGATTCTGGTGGGGCTGGCACTTTTTCTTACCTTCTTCATTATGAATCCGGTGTTGAATCAGATCAATGAAGAAGCACTTAAGCCCTTTGATGAGGGATTGATTACCCAGGAAGAGGCTTTGGAGAAGGGACTTGAGCCCATTAGAAAATTCATGTATGAGCAGACCATGGTGAAGGATGTAAAGATGTTTATGGATATAGCAGGAGAGGAATGGACTACCGAATTGGATGAAATTCCTACTGCCGTTCTTGTACCCAGCTTTATTGTCAGTGAGCTGAGGACAGCATTCATTATTGGGTTTATCATTTACATTCCCTTTATTGTTATCGATATGGTTGTTGCATCCACACTGATGAGTATGGGTATGATGATGCTGCCGCCTACTACCATTTCCATGCCTTTTAAAATATTGCTTTTTGTCCTTGCTGACGGATGGAATCTGGTAATTGGAAATTTGGTCAGAACCTTTTACTGACGGCAGAAATAGGAGAGAGGTTGTAATATGGGAATAGATGAAGTCGTCCAAATCGTTAATCGAGGGCTTTATACAGTTATTATTACTGCAGCTCCGGTTTTGTTGGCTTCCCTGGTGGTTGGTCTTCTTATCAGTATTTTTCAAACTGTGACCAGTATTCAGGAACAGACGCTGACCTTTGTTCCAAAGATTTTATCCATCTTTCTTGCATTAATTCTATTGGGACATTGGATGCTAAATAATATGGTGGAATACATGGTGGAATTATGGTCTAATTTTGCCGTTTATATCAGGTAGCCTATGGTTAATTATTCTTTTTCAATGGCTGATTTGGAGTATTTTTTATTGATTTTGTGCAGAGTATCCTGCCTGATCTTTGTTGCACCTTTTTATGGGATGAATAATACTCCGGCCAGAATAAAAATTGGATTAAGTCTTTTTGTTTCCTTGTTAATCTATCAGATTATGCCCATGGAGACACCACTGGAATACAGCTCGGTCATGGGATATGCTGCTATTGTGCTTAAAGAGGCTGCCACCGGTCTGCTGATGGGCTTTGGATGTAGTGTTTGCACCACAATTACCCAGTTTAGCGGGAGAATCATTGATATGGAGATTGGTATGTCTATGGCCAGTCTTTTTGATCCCGTGACTAAGGAGCAGACCAGTATTACCGGTGTTTTATACCAATATGCACTTATTCTGATTCTGCTTTTCAGCGGAATGTATCAGTACATCATGAAGGCATTGGTGGAAAGCTTTACCCTGATTCCCATAAACGGGAGCATTTTCCGACCGGACAGCTTAATGAAAGCCATGCTGAGCTTTATGGCAGATTACATCATGATTGGTTTTCGTATCTGTCTGCCGGTATTTACGGTAATGATTATTTTAAATGCGGTTTTGGGTATTTTAGCCAAGGTTGCTCCGCAGATGAATATGTTTTCTGTAGGTATACAGATGAAAATTCTTACCGGATTGTCCATATTGTTTTTAACCACCAGCCTGCTTCCCAAGATGTCTGAGTTAATCTTTACTGAGATGAAAACGATGATGGTCAGTTTTGTGGAGGCAATGATGTGATTTTAGAATATAATCTTCAGTTTTTTGCCAAAGACGGACCCGGCGGAGAAAAGACAGAGCCGGCAACTCAGAAGAAATTAAATGATGCAAGAAAAGAGGGGCAAGTGGCCAAATCCAGAGAAATAGCCAATGGATTAGGCCTGTTAGCTCTGTTTTTGGTGTTGAAATTGTGGGTGGGGAATATGGGAAACTCTTTTTTGGAGAGCTTTTCCTCCATTTATAACCGTATTCCTCAGGTAACCAAGCTGTTAGGAGGTGCCTCACCCTCCAGAGATACACGGGTATTGTTTAATTACGCCATAGGGAAGGTGCTGATTATTATTCTGCCCATTTTGCTTGTGGGCTTTGCAGTTGCCTTTCTAAGTGACCTGGTTCAGGTGAAGTGGCGTCCCACCAGTAAGCCTCTTAGGCCGAAGCTGTCCAAGCTGAATCCCATAAATGGATTCAAAAAGCTTTTTTCAGTCAATTCCTTGATTGAACTGCTTAAGTCCATCGCAAAGATTCTGCTGGTAGGCTATATTGCTTATAGCTTTTTGCAGGAATATTTTAAATATATTTTTATTCTGTATGATATCACCATCATGCAGGCCGTTATTTTTCTTGGCCAGATTGTGACGGATATGGGTATGCGGATTTCCGGCTTTTATATGGTTCTTGCCATAGCGGATCTCTTCTATCAGAGATATAAATTCAAGGAAGATATGAAGATGACCAAGCAGGAAGTTAAGGATGAATATAAAAATCAGGAAGGTGATCCGCAGATTAAGAGTAAGATTCGACAGAAGATGAGGGAAGCCTCTCAGCGAAGAATGATGCAGGCGCTTCCCCAGGCGGATGTGGTAATTACCAACCCCACCCATTATGCCGTGGCCATTCAATATGATTCTTCAAAATATGCAGCACCTATGGTTCTGGCGAAGGGAACGGATTTCCTGGCATTAAGAATCAAGGAGATTGCCAGGGAAAATAAGGTGGAAATTGTGGAAAATAAGGCTTTGGCCAGGATGCTGTATGCCAATGTTGAAGTGGGAGAGTTGATTCCCCCGGAGCTGTATCAGGCAGTTGCGGAGGTTTTGGCCTTTGTTTACCACCTGCAGGGCAAGGTCTAGATTAATCACAGGAAGGAGGGAACAAAATGAAAAAAGCAGATTTAGGCATAGCATTGTATTTATTGACTGCTTTTGCCATGTTAATTATCACCATTCCTTCGGGATTGCTGGACTTTTTTCTGGCAATTAATATCGGTGTTGCTTTTGCCGTTCTGTTCACCTGTATGTTTGTTAAGGATGTTCTGGATATTTCTTTCTTTCCGACAATCCTTTTGTTTACCACAATATTCAGAATTGCACTGAATGTGTCTTCAACTAAGCTGATTCTTTCTACCGGTGAGCCCGGTAACGTTGTCTCCACCTTCGGTGAATATGTGGGTGGGGGAGATCTGATTATCGGTTCCATCGTATTTATCATTCTGATTCTGATTCAGTTTATGGTAATTAACAAAGGTTCCGAGCGTGTGGCTGAAGTAACAGCCAGATTTACCCTGGATGCCATGCCCGGTAAGCAGATGGCCATTGATGCGGATTTGAATACCGGTGCCATCACCGATAAAGAGGCAAAGGAAAGGCGGGATAAAATCCAGCAGGAAGCCAGCTTCTTCGGTTCTATGGATGGTGCGGTTAAATACGTTAAGGGAGATGCAACAGCAGGTCTGGTTATCACCATGGTCAACATCATCGGTGGTATTGCCATGGGTATGTTCCGTATGAACTTGGATTTTGCATCAGCCCTGGATAAGTACGTTATTCTGACCATTGGTGACGGATTGGTGAGCCAGATTCCGTCCCTGTTGATTTCTCTTTCTACCGGTATTCTGGTCACCAAAGGAAGTAAGGATGCAGACTTCAGCAATGTGCTGGTGAAGCAGCTTTTCGGTATTCCCAAGGTATTGTATATTGTGGGAATTACCATGGCCTTTTTAGGTCTGGTAACCCCCCTGAACGATATTATTTTTGTTGGTCTGGGCATGGTTTTTGTCATTGTGGCAAGAATGACGGAAAGTACTCTGGAGACGGCAAAAATAGAATCAGAAACAGATATGGAGGAAATAGAAGCCGGGGAAATCAGGCAGCCGGAGAATGTCAACAGTCTGCTGCAGGTGGACCCCATCGAGCTGGAATTTGGTTATGGGATTATTCCCCTGGCTGATGTAAATCAGGGAGGTGATCTGTTGGATCGTGTAGTAATGATCAGGCGGCAGGTTGCTTTGGAAATGGGTATGGTAGTTCCCATTATCCGACTGCGGGATAATATTCAGCTGAATCCCAATCAATATATTATTAAGATTAAGGGGATACAGGTCAGTGAGGGAGAAATTCTCTTTGACCATTATATGGCTATGAACCCCGGATATGTTGAGGAAGAAATTACGGGCATACCCACTTTTGAACCTTCCTTTCATCTGCCGGCCATCTGGATTACGGAAGGGCAGAGAGAACGTGCGGAAAGCCTCG
>JBJELS010000291.1:0-5997 GCA_051879275.1 Lachnospiraceae bacterium | reverse complement strand
CAGCACCCGTCTGTGCTCAACACTTCCAATGGGCCAGGGATTCTGCAGAACAATAGCCACAATCGCACTGGATATTCCATAAATGGAAAATTCATCCAATAGAGTAAGGAAGAAAAAATTCAGATAGGCCCACCAGGTATCCTTCGTTAAAATATACAAATCGAAAATCAAAGTGATGGGAATGATAACCAGAGAAAAGGGTCTGGCACTGGCACCATCAAAATTCCACAGCATAGCTAATATGGCATTTGCCACGGAAAATAAACATATCCATAGGGTTCCCTTTTTTTGTATATATGAAAGCTGCAGCAGAGCATCCAAACTAATCCAGGAAAAAATAAAAGCAGAGATAAGAAATAACCAGGGCGAAGCTACAACTGCAAGGATAGTATCGATTATCATTTGTATATTCCTCTTGATTCTATGATATATGGCCTTTATATCATACTATAATTTGGCATTTTATTCAATTCCCACCGAAAGAAAAGATACGTAAATTTGAACTCTCATCCATTATTTTTTTCTTCTTCCAGCCAGCGTGTGGCACAGTGTGCCAAGTAAGCAGGCCCAAACCGAAATACCTCCTCGTTAAACTGTACATCCGGGCTATGCTGCTCAGTGGCCGGCCTGTCCATAAAACCGGCAGAAAGGTAAATATAAGCTCCCGGAATCTGTTCCAGCACACAGGCAAAATCATCCGAGGCTGCTGCCTTAATTCCGGGCACCTCCATTTGCCCGGGCACCTCCAGCTCCTTCATGTAGCGGACAAATTTTTCCGTTACATCCGGATCACAGATCAATGGCGGTACCTCAGCAATCATCTCTACCTCAGCAGTACCCTTATAGGTTTTAGCCACCCCTTCGGCAACCTCCTTCATTCTGTGCACCAGAAGCTCACGCTGTTGTGGAGACTCACTGCGGATGGAGCCCTGAAGCTCTGCTGTTTCAGGAATAATATTATAAGCATCCCCGGCTTTAAACATACCTACCGTCATCACGCTGGTCTGGGTTGAGGTAAGCTCCCGGGCCACAATAGACTCCAGTGCCAGATAAATATGCGCCGCAATATTGATGGGATCCACACTTCTCTCCGGGTAAGCTCCATGGGCCCCCTTCCCCTTTATCTTAATCCTGAACCCATCTACGGAGTTCATCATGGTTCCTGTAGAATTATAGATGAAAACGGTAGGCGGCATTTGCCCGGAGGTGACGTGACAGCTTAAGGCCGCATCCGGTCTGGGATTTTCCAAAACACCATCCTTAATCATTGCCTTTGCTCCCTGAAAGGTTTCCTCTGCTGGCTGAAACATCAGCTTCACCATACCTTCAAGGGCCTGTTCATTCTCCTTAAGCAGTCTGGCGGCTGTCAATAGTCCGGCGGCATTGCAGTCATGTCCGCAGGTATGGGCTGCATCACAGGTACTGGCAAAAGGCAGTCCGCTTTCTTCCCGCATAGGTAACGCATCCATATCACTGCGAAGCAGAATCGTCTTTCCTCCCTCCTTTCCAACCGTGGCAACAATGCCGTCGCCACCACAGCGCTTTGGGCTATAGCCCATCTCAATCAGCTTTTTTTCAATAAACGAAGAAGTTTTGGGAAGCTCCATACTGATTTCCGGATTCTGATGTAAATAACGTCGATTGGCAACCGTTTCTTCATACAGCTCATTTGCTCGTTTTAAATAGTCCAAGTATAATTCCTCCTTTTTCCAACTCATATCCTTAGCCTATCCCAAAACGGGAAAATTATCAATGAATTTACGCTGAATTTACGCATTTAAGCAAACCTTTATCTTTGACAAATTATGGAAAGTATTGTAAAATACATATATAAATATGTCTTAAATTATGCAGCAATAAACCCCACACCAAAGAAGAAAGGAGGTGTACCATGAACATATCAATTCAATCCAGTCGTAGCTACGAGCCTCTTTCCAGCGGTTATCGGATTAATCGTGCCGCTGATGATGCCTCCGGCCTGGCCATTAGTGAGAAGCTGAAGAAGAACAGCACCGGCTTCGAGGTTGGCTCCTCCAATGCCAAAGATGGGCAGAGTCTGATTAATGTAGCTGACGGTGCTCTTTCCGGTATTCAGGACTCCCTTCAGCGAATGTATGAGCTGGGACTTCGGGCTTCCAATGGCTTATACGGCGACTCAGAGAAAAAGTCTATTCAGATGGAAATTAACGGTTTGAAGGAAGAGATTCAAAATGTTGCCAAGAATACGAATTTCAATACCGTTAAGCTTCTGGACGGAAGTATGGCAGATATTGAGCTGGCTACCAACCCTCAGGGCGGCGGTCTGAAAATCGGTCTGGTAAATTCCACCTTGGAATCTCTGGGAATTGCCGATTTTGATGTAACCAAAGACTTTAATCTGGATTCCATCAAAAAAGCCATGGATACCATCAGCAGTGCCAGAAGTAATATGGGCGCTCAGTACAATCGTCTGAACAGCACCGTTGCTTATAACGACTATTCCAACTACAATCTGACTGCAGCCAACAGCCGCATCAGAGATACCGACTATGCCAAGGAGTCTGTGAACAAGAGTCGTGATAATGCTCTTCAGCAGTATAAGTTTTATATGATGAAGGAGCAGATGAATTCCAATGCCGGTTTTATGAGATTATTCTAAAAGCATCAATACCTAAAAGGCCGAAGATATTCCTGTCTTCGGTCTTTTATTTCCCATTATGCCGTTAGCAGATTACACTGCTGCCATTGATTAGGAGGAGTCCATGTCCGTTAAGATTTTTACCATTACTCATAAGCCCTTCACCCCGCCGAAGGATCCCATGTATGTCCCCCTTCATGTGGGACGTGCAGCGGCAGAGGACTTTGGTTACTTGGGGGATGATACGGGAGATTCCATTTCTCACCTGAATCCCTGCTTCTGCGAGCTTACAGGAATGTACTGGCTGTGGAAAAACTATGCGAATACTGATTTTATCGGTATTTGCCACTATCGCCGCTATCTGATCAATGAGAAAGAGGAGCTGTTTACCGAAAAGGAGCTAAACTCTCTTCTGCAGCAGTATGACCTCCTTACCACGAAGCTGCTGACTCTTCCCGGCCCCTATTATCAGGGCTTTTCCGTCAATCATCACGAAAAGGACCTTCTTCTTACCCAGAAGGCCATAGAGCAGCTTTATCCCCAATACCTGGATACCTTTCAGCAGCTGATTCATGGCCCCAATACCTACTTCGGCAATATTTTTATCACTTCCAGGAAGCTGTATGACCAATACTGTGAATGGCTCTTCTCTATTCTTTTTGCGGTACAAAAGGAAGTGGACTTTACCGGCTATGATAATTACCAAAAACGACTTTTCGGCTTCCTTGCAGAGTTTCTGCAAACCGTTTGGATTCGCTGCAACCGGTTGAAGACTTATGAATGTAAGGTGGGAATGATAGGAGAAAAATATGAGACCCGTATGCTGAAAGAACAGCTGGCTTCGCTTTTGGAAAAAAGAGACTACCAGGGTGCTAAGGCCTGCTTTATGGCCCACTATGAAAAGCGTCCCGACATTTTAATGGAGGCTTCGGATATCAATGGCGAACTACGCCTGTGTATGCAGATTATTTCTACCTGTGAGTTTGAAGACGAGGCCTACGGCAGCTGTATTCTGGATATTTTTCGGGACTATCGGAGCTTGACAGAGTTTTTTTCCACTCTGAACATTGCTGTTTCCAACAAGCTTAACGGCTATGCCCGTACAGAGGACATTGCCTTTCTGGAAAAAAACTCTGCCGTTACTCCATTGGCAGTAGAAATTGCCGCTTCCTTACTAACGGTTTAGAATCTCCATAAACTCTTCACCGGTAATGGTTTCCTTTTGGTAAAGAAACTGGGCCAGCTCGTCCAGCTTTTCCCGGTTGTCCAGAAGAATCTGCCCCGCTTTTTCATGCTGCTTTTTCACCAGCTCAACCACCTCTGCATCAATTCTGCTCTGGGTTTCTATGGAGCAGGTCAGAGAAGTATCTCCTCCCAGATACTGATTGTTCACCGTTTCCATGGCAACCATATCAAAATCCTTGCTCATTCCGTAGCGGGTAATCATGGCACGTGCCAGCTTGGTTGCCTGCTCAATATCATTAGAAGCCCCTGTGGTTACGGAGCCAAAGGCGATTTCCTCCGCAGCCCGTCCACCGGTATACGTTGCGATCTTATTTTCAATCTCTTCCTTACTCATTAAATAGTGGTTGCCTTCATCCACCTGCATGGTATATCCCAATGCACCGGAGGTTCTTGGCACAATGGTAATCTTCTGGACAGGGGCAGAATCGGTCTGTTTTGCTGCCACCAGCGCATGACCAATTTCGTGATAGGCTACAATTCTCTTTTCTTTATCCGTTAAAATCGCATTTTTCTTCTGATAACCGGCAATAACCACCTCAATACTCTCTTCCAAATCCGCCTGGTTAGCAAAAGAACGACCGTCTCTTACTGCTCTTAGGGCTGCCTCATTGACAATATTAGCAAGCTCTGCACCGGAAGCACCGGAGGCCATTCTGGCCACTTTTTCAAAATCCACATCCTCGGCCAGCTTGATTTTTTTGGCATGTACCTTTAAAATCTCCTCCCGTCCCTTCAAGTCAGGAAGCTCCACAGGGACACGCCGGTCGAAACGTCCCGGTCTTAGCAAAGCCGGATCCAGCGATTCCGGTCGGTTTGTAGCTGCCAGAATAATGACTCCGTTATTTCCTTCAAATCCATCCATTTCTGTCAGCAGCTGATTTAAGGTCTGCTCACGCTCATCATTACCTCCCAGCTGCCCGTCACGCTTCTTACCGATGGCATCAATCTCATCAATAAAGACGATACAGGGTGCCTTCTCCTTAGCCTGCTTAAACAGATCCCTGACCTTGGAAGCACCCATGCCCACGAACATTTCCACAAATTCCGAACCGGACATGGAAAAGAAGGGGACATCAGCTTCGCCGGCTACTGCCTTAGCCAACATGGTCTTACCGGTACCGGGAGGGCCCACCAGTAAAATTCCCTTAGGCATGGAGGCACCGATTTCTTTATACTTACCCGGATTATGCAGATAGTCAACAATCTCTGTGAGATTTTCCTTAGCTTCATCCTCACCGGCCACATCGGAAAAATGAATACCCTCTGAGGATTTCACATAGACCTTTGCCTTGCTGTTTCCCATCCCGAACATCATGGAATTGCTTCCACCCATTTTCTTCATCATCTGCCGGGAAAGCAACTGTCCGATTCCGATAAAAATCAGCATGGGAAGAATCCAGCCCGTAAAGAAGCTTAACAGCGGTGAGGTTTCCTCTATAATTTCACCGGAAAACTCTGCACCGTTTTCATAAAGGCGATTGGTTAAGTCAGCATCCTGTACCGGCGCGGTCTTATAAACAGCCGTCTCTTCCTTATCCGTAAACAGAATCTGATTGTCCTGAATCTGTACCTGGCCAATCTCTCCATTATAGGTCATCTCCATAAAGGTACCGTAATCTACCTCCTTAATGGCCTGCTTTGCAATTTGAGGCATCAGCAGTGCATTGAATAAAAAGACAACAAGCAAAGCAATTACATAGTAATAAATCAGCGGTTTCTTTGGGTTTTGTACTTCGTTCATGATTTATCCTCCAGTTCTCGTATAATCTTCTCCATATTCTCTCCTATCCGGGAAGCCAGATTCTTAAATTGATCCATCTCCTCCCGGCTGAAGCCCTGGAATAAGGCTGTGTTCATCCGGTAAAATTCTTCTGTAAGCTGCTCAATAATCTCATAGGCAGGCTCCAGCAGAATAAAATGAAAATAACGTCTGTCCACCGTATCCTGAACCGGCTCCAGCAGTCCCCGTCTTCTCAGATTATCCATCGCCTGGGAAACATGTCCCTTATTGGCTCTGAGAGCACGACATACATCAATGGCCGTGTTGTCCTTCTCTCCCTGAGAAAGATAGTAAAGAATTTCCAGCTCGATTCTCTTCAACCCATATTCTTCCTTAATATGGGTAAAATAGAGCT
>JBJELS010000290.1:0-29647 GCA_051879275.1 Lachnospiraceae bacterium | reverse complement strand
TAAACCTTTACTCCTTCCTTGAGAGCAAAGGGACAGACACCGCCTACAGCGTGGCCGATAAGCTGAAGTGTCTGCTCGGGGGAGAGCATTTTGGCTTTACAGGAAAACTGAGCTTTGTATTTGCCGTTATCGATTTTGGCGTCTCCTGCAGCTACCACCAGAATCGGAGCTTCCCCCACTAAAAAGGACAGGCTTTTGGCAATCCGGCAGGGCTCACAATTAAGAGCCTTGGCTGCCAGCTCCACAGTGGCACTGGAAACGTCAAATTCCCGAATCCGGTCCTCCAGATTTAAGCTGCGAAAATATTCTCTTACGATTTCAATAGACATAGATTTTCTCCCGAATATTTATTTTTTCAGATTCTCCCAGCTCCATTCTTCTTCCGCTTCCGCTTCCTCTTCACTGGGAGGAGCGGCCTCAGCCACAGGGGGTATATTCTCCATGACAGGAGCCGGCTCGGGAGCAGGAATTTCCTTCGGCCAGGGCTCGTACAGAGACTGAAAGCCCTTAATATTATGGTAATAATTGGCTGTTGCCACACTAATGTAAGGAATAATGTAAATAAAGGCAATTCCCAGAGTGAGTATACCCAGGCAATACCAGAGGATAAAAGAAAGCTGGAATACGAAATAGTCCCATTTATGCCCCTTCATCATCTGCCGGCTTGCCTTAAAAACATCTGTGGCCGAAAGATTGGGCTGCTCTTCCATGATATAATAAATCATGGAAAAAGAAAGATAGATATACAGATAGATTACATATAAAAAAATCATCCAGATGGTAAACAGGGGAATGGCTTCAACGCTATTGGTAAAGAAGATGACTGCTGCGGGGATGATGGACAAAAAGATGTATATCAGGCTTGGAATACACAAAAGCAAAAAGCACAGAAAGGACTGGCCAAACTGAGAAAAGCCTGCAAAGAGCGTAGACACGTTGGGCTTATTTCCCCGTGAAATTTCCATAAAGACCTTAGTAAGCCCTAAATCAAGAGGAGAAGTAATAGCCAGTAGAATCCAGATGGTAATTAAGTTAATTGCGGGTATTGAGGATAAGGAAAAATCAATAAACAGATAAATAATTATGCATAAAAAGCTTATTCCGATATTTCCTTTAATCTGCTCTCTGGATTTTTCTTTGATTTCTTTTCTGGTGAACATAGATTCTTCTCCTTTCAGGGACATTATTCAGGACGATTATTCTTTAGAAATATTCTATGAAATTGGATTGATTTTGTCAATTAAAACAGAAAGTTGGTAACTTGGTCACAGAAGAAAAAGGTTCATTTTGTTATAGTCTAAACAATTTAAGGTAAACTGATTAATAAAAATGATCAAGGAGGAAAAATAATGTCGGTATTAACTATAACCAAGAACAATTTTGATGAAGAGGTAATCAACAGCAGTAAGCCTGTCCTTTTGGACTTCTGGGCTGACTGGTGCGGACCCTGCAGAATGCTCTCTCCTATTGTAGATCAGGTGGCAGAGGAGCTGACAGAGGTTAAGGTAGGTAAAATTAATGTGGATCAGGAGCCTGAGCTGGCAGCCCGGTTTCAGGTTATGAGTATCCCTACTCTGGTAGTGATGAAGGAGGGAAAGGAGACCAACCGCTCGCTGGGAGCCATTCCTAAAAATGCTGTGTTGGATCTTTGCAGGTAATCCTCATCTGGGAAATAATACCAGGATAAAAATCTCCATAAACATACACTTGAAAAACGTATGTTTATGGGGATTTTTTTGTGAAAGAGAGGAAAAAACAAAGGCCTGCGGCAGAAGAAAAGAAATTGACAATATAGGTAAGAATCTGGTATAGTAATAAGACAAACTAATAATAGTAATGATTAGCATTTTGAGTTATTAATTAATTTTATTTGTTACAGCGAAATTCTTCCGCAATTCATTTTTGTGGACAGAATAGAGGATATTACGACGAAAGGGGGAGTAGTAAAAGAGAAGGTGATATATATACTAAACGATAAAAGTCATAAAAATTGGAGGTAAAGTATGAAGAACAAAAAAGTACTTATCGCCATACCGGTGGTTCTGGTAGCAGTAATCATCGTGTATGCGGCAATCATGCTGAGTGGACGCGCGATTACCGCCGATAATCTTGATGATCAGTTCGTACAGGTTATTGAGAATAACGGCTGTCTTCAGTGTCATGCAGCAGATCCCGAGCCCTTCTGGTATCAGAAGATGCCTCTCGTATCCGGTCTTTTTGAAAAGGATATGACCAACGGCTATCGCTCTATCGATCTTGAATCTGTTGTTGAGCAGGTTAAGAGCGGCGGCAGTGATATTACCGTGGCAGATGTGGCTAAGCTGGAACAGGCTACCTTAAACAATGCTATGCCTGTTATCCAGTATTCTGCAGTTCACTGGGGTTCCAATCTGAATACTCAAGAGCAGAAGATTATCTATGATTGGGTAGCGGGAAAGAGAACGGAATATGTTCAGGGTATTGCAGAAGAAATCGGATATACCTTTGATGATGCAACTCTTGCTTCAGCAATCAGTGAGCCTGTTCAGGTAGTTCCCGATGCATCTATGTATGACATTGATGCAGATAAGGCTGAGCTTGGTCTGGCATTATACCATGATACCAGATTATCTGCTGACCTTACGGTGTCCTGTGCAACCTGTCATCCTCTGAACAATGCAGGACAAGATGGTTCTCAGTTTGCAAAGGGTATTGCGAGCCAGGTTGGTGGAATCAATGCACCTACCGTATATAATGCAGTATTCAACATTCAGCAGTTCTGGAACGGACGTGCCCAGACCCTTGCAGATCAGGCAGCAGGACCTCCGTTGAATCCTGTTGAAATGGGTCATGAGAGCTTTGATGACATCGCAGCCTTACTGAAAGCAGATGAAGAAATGGTAGCTGCTTTTGAAAAGGTATACGGAAACGAAAGCATCAATCAGGAAACCATTACCGGTGCGATTCAGGAGTTTGAGCGTCTGCTGACTACTCCTAACAGCCGTCTTGATCAGTACCTTTTAGGTGATGAAGCTGCATTAACAGCAGAAGAAATTCAGGGATATGAGTTATTCAAGAAGAATTACTGTGCAACCTGCCATGTTGGTGCAAGTATGGGGGGACAGAGCTTTGAGAAGCTGGGTACAGTTGTAGATGCTGCTGTGTACTATGAAGAGAGAGGTACGGAAATCACCGGAGATGACCAGGGTCTTTATGGCTTCACCGGAGTAGACGATGATATGTACAAATTCAAGGTACCCAACCTGCGTAATGTAGAGCTTACCGGTCCTTGGATGCATGACGGTACACATATGACATTAGAGGCAGCAGTTCGGACTATGTTCCGTTTCAATACTCCTACCCCTAATCCTTCTGATGATACCGTTAACAAGATTGTGGCATTCCTGAAGACTACTACAGGTGAGAACGAATACATGGATTACAAAAACGTTCCCAGCAATCAGTTAGGACAGTAAGTTAACCCTACATAATTTAATCAGGTAGAATCTAAAGTCCCGCCCGGCGGTTTTGTCGGGCGGGAAATTGGAGCAAATAACAGATGAAAAACAACAAAATTTATCGATTCCTGACTTCCATCCGACTGGCAATTATTTTACTGATTGCTATTGCGATTCTGTGTATCCTGTGTACCTTTATCCCCCAGAATCAATCAGAAACCGTTTATGTACAGAAATATGGGGAGTCTATGGCAGCTCTTATCCAGAGTTTGGGCTTTGATAATATATTAAACTCTTTCTGGATGTATATTGTGGGAATGATTTTTGCCATAAATCTTTCGCTTTGCACATGGAAGCGTTTCCAATGGGCGGGTGCAGTTTCAAGGAAAAAGTTCAGAATTGATGCCTGGGGCTCACCTATACTTCATGTAGGACTTTGTGTCATTTTGGTAGGAGCAGTAATCAGTGTGAGTCTGGGACACCAGATTTATTATGAAATCCCTGTAGGGAAAACGGCAAACGTCTCCGGAAAATCCGGAACCTTTGAATTGACCGTTGATGATTTTGAGGTCGAATATTACGAGGATGAAGTTACTCCCAGGCAATATATCAGTGATATTACCGTAAAGGGAAAAAGCGGGGATTCAAATTCAATGACTGTAGAGGTGAATGATCCCGGAAAATACGATGGGGTCACGATTATCCAACAGTCCTATGGCTGGCAGACAACCATTACATTAAGCTCCCAAACTGCCAGTAAGCAGGTTCAGGTAATGGATGATGAATGGATCACTCTTTTTAAAGATGGAGATGAGACGGTTTCCTTAGGCATTGCTTTTTACCCGGATTACGCCCAGGTTGATGGTATGGCCCAACTGGTTAGCAACAGAGATAATAATCCCCATATCCTTTGGGTAGTCAGCAGGGGAGAGACGCCCGTTGCCTCTGATGTATTGGCTTTAGGCGAATCGGGTACGATTTTTGAAACCCTGGAAATCACTTTTGATGAATATGATTATTATACAGGACTACAGATTAAATATGATCCGGGCATTCCTGTCATTTTCGGTGGTTTTTTTCTGGCCTGTGCAGGGCTGGTAATACGATACGCCTTTGGAAAAAAAGCAGAGCAAAAAAAGGAGAATACATAACATGTTAACATTAACAGAAAATCTGGATTATCTGGCATTTCTGCTGACTATTATGGCAGCTGCCTGTATAGCCTTATACCTTTGGCTGAAAATCAAATGGCTGCCTGTTGCAGGTACGGTGCTTACAGCCGGTGCAACTGTAGTAATGCTGATTACTGTAATTATGAGAATGCAGAAAACTGGAAGTCTGCCGGTAAACAGCGTATATGAATTTATTTTGTTTTTCTGCCTGATCATGTTGGCTTTCAGCTTGTTCTGGCTGTTAAAAGTAAAGGTATACGGTCTAAGTGCGTTTACCCTGTTGGTTAGCGTTATTCTATTGGGAATAAGCTTTGGCCTGTCTGACAGTGCTACTCCTTTAATGCCTGCCCTGCAGAGCAACTGGAGAGTGGCTCATGTTCTTACGGCAATTATTTCCTATAGTGCTTTTGCCGTTGCTTTTGGCTTGGGAATCTGTTATCTGTGTACCATTCCCGCCAAAGAACCTGAAGGCGGGTTGCCGCAGGAAAAGATTGAACGCGGAGAATTTTTGGAAAAACTGATGTATAACTCAGTGGTTGTGGGATTCGTATTTCTTACTCTGCTAATCGTCACCGGTTCTATTTGGGCTGAGGATGCATGGGGCTCCTGGTGGAGCTGGGATCCGAAGGAGACCTGGGCACTGATAACCTGGATTATTTACGCGGTATATCTCCATTTACATCCAAAGAAAGAATGGAGAGGGCGTAAAGGTTGCTTTTTATCTGTTATTGGCTTTGCTTGTGTGTTATTCACATTGCTTGGTGTATCCTTCCTCATGGGTGGATTACACAGCTATGGAGTATAATTTTTTGTAAAATTTTCCGTTTTTTTATGAAATCTTGCTGAGAAAGTATATTTATGGATTGAAGAAGAAAAAGTGGTAAAATGGTATTTATAATGTATAAGGAGGATTTAAGTCAATGAGTAGTGAAGAAAGATTCGACGTCATCGTCGTGGGTGCCGGTCTGGCAGGTAATACTGCGGCTTATCTCATGGCTCAGGCCGGTCTGGAGGTGCTGGTAATTGAGCGTGCCGAAACTATCGGCGGTAAGAACGTAACTGGTGGTAGAATGTATAGCCACAGTCTGGAGAAGATTTTTCCGGATTTCGCCAAGGAAGCGCCTGTGGAACGTAAAATTACTAAAGAGAGAATTTCTTTCCTGACGGGAGACAGTTCTACTACAGTTGAATATGCAGCTGATAAGCTGGGAGAACAGGGAAAGGCTACATATTCTATTTGCCGTGGACATTTTGATCCCTGGTTGGCAGGTAAGGCTGAAGAAGCCGGTGCAATGTATGTTACCGGTATTCGCGTAGATGAAGTTCTGGTTAAGGATGGAAAGGTTTGCGGTGTTATTGCCGGCGGCGAAGAAATGGAAGCAGATGTAGTTCTTCTTGCTGATGGTGTTAACTCCCTTTTGGCACAGCAGCTGGGAATGAAGAAGGAGCTGGATCCTTCTCAGGTTGCTGTTGGTGTTAAAGAAATCATTAAACTTGGAGAAGAAAAAATTAATGACCGTTTTGGTGCGGCTTCCAATGAAGATGGTACGGCATGGCTGTTTGCCGGTGATGTCTGTGGAGGCAACGTAGGCGGTGGATTTATTTATACAAATAAGGACAGCCTTTCGGTTGGTATTGTAACAACGATTTCGGATATCGGACGTATAGATTTAGCACCTCGTGACATGCTGGAGCGATTGAAGTCACATCCTACTGTTGCACCCTTGATTAAAGGCGGAGAGACCATTGAATATTCTGCTCATCTGGTTACTGAGGGTGGATATGATATGATTCCTACACTGTATAGAGATAATGTATTGGTTGCCGGAGATGCAGCAGCGCTGGTTATGAATCTGGGATTCACTATCCGTGGTATGGATCTGGTTATCGAATCCGGTCGTCTTGCAGCAGAAACCATTATTGCTGCAAAACAGAAGGGTGACTATAGTGCAGCTACCTTATCACAGTATAAAACGGCATTGGATAACAGCTTCGTAATGAAGGATATGAAGCACTTTAGCAAGATGCCGAAGTTTATCGAGAACCATCGTATTCATGGACAGTATCCTGGTATGATCGATGAAATCATGTCTGAGCTTTTCATTATGTATGGTCAGGAGCCTGTGAAGTTTAAGAAGAAGGCAATGAAGGCAGTAAAGAAGGTTGGAATGATGAACCTGTTAAAAGATGGAATGAATGGAATGGGGGCGATGTAATATGGCAATGTCAATTGATGATAAGTTAGGTTTAAACCGTTTCCATGCGGATAAAAGCTATCCTCATATCACGGTTAATCAGAGTTTTACAGATGTAAAGGAAATTGAACGTGTGGTTATGGCCTGCCCGGCTAAGCTTTACAGCTATGACAATGGAAAGATCGGGTTTAACCATGAGGGCTGTCTGGAGTGCGGTACCTGCCGTGTACTCAGTGGCGGCAAGGTGGTTGAGAGCTGGAACCATCCTCAGGGAGGAATGGGAGTAGAGTTCCGTCACGGCTAAAATCAGCTGAAGAAGAATATAAAAATTGATCTGGGAGGGGTAATTGCCCCTCCTATGATGTTGGCTGGTGGGTTCATTCTATTATAAACCCTATATAGTTTTTCTTTACTAAACGAAAATCTGGATATAAATCAGGAGATAATACTATGTTTTTTAATGCCCTTCCCGGACTAAAGGAGGAATTAAAGCATGTTTCAGATGAAATGGAGAGATTAATTCCTCCTGCATGGAATCAGGGAGCAGTTGGTGAAATTATCGAGTCTGTACTGGCAGGAAGAGGAAAGGGATATCGTCCCAGTCTTCTTTTGTTGATGGGAAGAATGGGGCCCGAGTATCCCAGCTGCAGTAAAAGACTTTGTCGTCTTGGTGCGTTGATTGAATTTGTCCATATGGCATCTTTGATACATGATGATATTATTGATGATTCTCTTTTAAGACGGGGTAATCCTACAATTCAGGCACGTTTCGGGAAGGAAACAGCAGTATTTACCGGTGATTTGATTTTGGGACAGGTGATGTCGGTTCTATTGAAGGATAACTTAAGGGAATCCGGAGTTTTAATTGCAGGGACGGTACAGGACATGTGCCGGGGAGAAATAACACAGGCTGCCTGTCGCTATAAAGCTGATGTTACCAGGGATGAATATTATGAAAATATCTATGGTAAGACTGCCTCCATGTTTGTTAGTGCCTGCAAAATTGGAGGTATGGAAAGTGGTTGCAGTACAGAAACGATTCATATTATGGGAGAGATAGGATTGCATCTTGGCTATCTCTTTCAGATTCGTGATGATTTGCTTGATTTTCTTCCGAAAAATGAAGAGGATGGAAAGCCTGTGCGCATGGATTTCAGAGAAGGAATATTAACCCTTCCCGTAATTTTTAGCTTATCCAATCAAGAGTACAGAGAAGAGCTTGAGCAGTTAATTGATTTAGCTAAGCTTGGAAATATAGGAAAAGAAGAGCTTGATCGTCTGGATGAAATTATTATTGAGGCAGGTGGATTCAAGGCTGCCGTTGAGGTGGCCAAGGGGCATAGGAAGAGAATCGAGGAGCTGCTGGATGTCCTTCCTTCCGTGAAAGCGGCAAAAAGCCTGAAGCATTTGATTTCCTTACTTTCTTTGCCTGAATTGCAGACAGGTTAAAATTTATTTTAGGGGAGAAGAAGAAATAATGAATTGGTATGGCATAGTTATTGGGGTATGTTCTTTTCTGATCATTGGAATTTTCCACCCAATTGTTATAAAATGTGAATATTATTTTTCAAAAAGAATATGGCCCCTCTTTATGGTGGGAGGAATCATTTCTTTTATTATATCACTGATAGTGGATAATTTTTTGGCTTCAGCTCTGTTGGGGTCTCTGGGATGTTCTTTTTTCTGGAGCATAGGGGAGCTGAAGGAGCAGGAAGAACGAGTGGAGAAAGGCTGGTTTCCCCGCAATCCTAAGAGAACCTATTCTTTTGATCAAAAAGAAGAAGAAAAGAAATAAGTATAATAAAAGACCTCGGATTTTACGCCGAGGTCTTTTTTATTAGATCTAATTATTTAACACCCATCCATCCGGAGATAACCATCTTCTGAACTTCACTGGTTCCTTCATAAATCTCGGTGATCTTAGCATCACGCATAAATCTTTCAAAAGGATATTCACGAGTGAATCCATAACCACCAATTAACTGAAGACAACGACGAGTAACATCGCTGGCTACTTCAGAAGCTTTTAATTTACCCATAGCAGCTAAGTGGCTGTAAGGCTCATGATCCTGCTTAGCCTGAGCTGCACGATAGATTAACAGACGAGCTGCATCAACTTCGGTCTGCATAGCAGCTAACTCAAACTGAGTATTCTGGAACTGGCTGATACGCTTACCAAACTGTACACGCTCTTTAACATATTTCACACATTCATCAATAGCACCCTGAGCAATACCAAGAGCCTGTGCAGCGATACCGATACGTCCGCCATCAAGAGTAGTCATAGCAACCTTGAAGCCCTTGTTTAATTCACCGAGTAAATTCTCCTTGGGAACGATACAGTCTTCCATAACTAATTCACAGGTAGATGAACCGCGAATACCCATCTTCTTTTCATGTGTTCCAACACTGAAGCCAGGGAAGTCTCTCTCAACAATAAATGCAGAGATACCTTTGGTTCCTAAGGATTTGTCGGTCATAGCAAAAATAACAAATACATTAGCATAGCCTGCATTGGTAATGAAGATCTTAGAACCGTTTAATACCCAGTGATCCCCTTTGTCTACGGCAACTGTCTTCTGTCCAGCAGCATCAGTACCAGCACCGGGCTCGGTAAGACCGAAAGCACCTAACCATTCGCCACTTGCCAGCTTGGTTAAGTATTTCTGCTTCTGCTCTTCAGTACCATACTCACTGATGGGCCAAGTACAAAGGGAAGAATGAGCAGATACAAGTACAGAAGTGGTAGCACAATGTTTAGCTAACTCTTCACAAACTGCAATGTAGGTCAGATAGGACATACCTGCTCCATTGTATTCTTCAGGATAAGCAACCCCCATCATACCCATATCGGCAAGAGCATGCCAGGTTTCTTCAGGAAAACGTTCATTTTCATCAACTTCAGCAGCCTTAGGAGCAACTTCATTGATGGCAAAGTCTTTGAGCATGTCTAATACGGACTGCTCGTCTTCATTGAATTTGAAATTCATACCTTTCTCCTTTTCTTTGTAAATTATTTGTATTTGCTACTCCCGATTACGTCTGTAATCGGGAGATAATACCATAAGAAATATTAATTAAGCACGCGATTTTTTGATTTCTTCCAATAATACAGGAAGAACATCAAAAAGATTACCCACAACACCATAATCAGCCACATCAAAGATGGGTGCCTCAGGATCCTTGTTAACAGCAACAATGACATCGGAACCGCCGATACCGGCTAAATGCTGAATGGCACCGGAGATACCGCAAGCTATGTATAATTTGGGAGAAACGGTCTTACCGGTCTGTCCAACCTGATGTGCATGAGGAATCCATCCTGCGTCAACAGCAGCACGGGAAGCACCTACAGTAGCCCCCAGTTCTTTTGCAAGAGCACGTATGGTCTCAAAGCCTTCTGCACTTCCTACACCACGTCCGCCGGAAACAATGATCTCTGCACCTTCAAGGTCAACCTTCTCAGCGCCCATTTCATTGATAATCTCAAGAACCTGGGTACGAATCTGGTCTGCGGATACATGAATATCTTCACGGATTACTTCTGCATTTCCACCTACAGGATTCTTCTTAAATACACCGGGACGTACAGTACCGATTTCAGGACGATGATCAGGACAGATGATGGTAGCCATCAGATTACCGCCAAATGCAGGACGGGTCCAAAGAACGATATCCTTTTCTTCACTGTAGTCGAGTGAAGTACAGTCTGCAGTTAAACCGGTACCTAAGCGACAGCTTACACGAGGTCCAAGATCACGACCGTTGTTGGTAGAACCAATCATCATACTCTTAGGACCATATTTCTCAACCAATGTAACTAATGCGTTACTATAAGCATCGGTAGTATATTTAGCATATTCTTCGCCTTCTACAACGATTACCTGATCAGCGCCGTGCTCGGATGCGGCATCAATGGCAGAGGCCACATTATTACCGATAACGACAGCTACAAGCTTTCCACCCTGCTTTCCGGCGAGCATTTTACCAGGGTTAAGCAATTCAAGGCCCACATTCTTTGCGGAGCCATCTTCATTAGTCTCAATAAATACCCAAAGGTCTTTGGTCTTTGCTTCCATTGTTATTCCTCCCTTTCCTTACATGACACCTGCAGCATTGAGCATGGAAAACAGCTTCTTAGCAGAATCTTCAGCAGTTTCTTCTTCAATCTTCACACCGCCGCTTTTCTTGGGGGGTACAAAGCTCTTGAATACCTTAGTGGGAGAACCGTTAAGGCCCGCACGGGTAAGGTCAATAGAAGGAAGCTCAGCTTCGCTGAACACAGGAATCTCAGCACGATTAGCTGCTAACTTACGCTTAATGCTGGGATAGCGGGGCTCATAGCCGGGCTGGGTAAAGGTAACCAGACAAGGTAATTTGATTCCGATAACTTCAAATCCATCGTCAGTCATTTTCTTAACCTTTAATCCGTCACCATCAACCTCGGTCTCAACGCCGTTGGTAACCTGAGGCAAACCAAGATGCTCTGCGATTTCAGGACCTACCTGAGCGGTATCGCCATCGATAGCCTGTTTTCCACAGAAGATAGCATCAAACTTACCTTCAGCTTCTTCAACCTTAGCAATAGCCTGGCTGATGATATAGCTGGTAGCAAGAGTGTCAGAACCACCGAAAGGACGGCCGGAAACCAAATAAGCCTTGTCAGCAGCAATTGCCAGACATTCCTTAAGAGCATTTACTGCCTGAGCAGGTCCCATGGAAAGAACCACAATCTTAGTATCGGGATCCTTATCCTTAATACGGGCAGCAGCTTCAAGTGCGTAGCCGTCATAAGGATTTACGATACTGGGAACACCGTCACGGATAAGGGTGTTTTTTACCGGATCGATCTTAATTTCAGTAGTATCCGGTACTTGTTTGACACAGACGAGAATATTCATATTGTTTTCCTCCTCTAATATAATTTTTTGCTTGATAATCTCGCTATTGACTTTGAATTGCGTCTGTGTTCAATTTTACCATTTATTTGTAGAAAAGGCAAGATAAAAAGAAAAAGATAATAATAAAAATAGTAATTAATCCTAGAATAAATAGTATCAATTTGTCAGCGGTCTTGCCTAAAATACACAAGAATATATGAGTCTGCTGCGAATATTATTACCAATTTTCCACATACTAACTCCACAAGAAAGATATAGAAAAAGCTATATTACCAACAGAGAGTAGTGGAGGAAAAGAAAAGATGCGAGCAACAGGAATTGTGAGAAGAATAGATGATCTGGGAAGAGTGGTTATTCCTAAGGAAATCAGGAGGACAATGCGTATACGGGAGTCAGAGCCTTTGGAAATATATACCGGAAAAGAGGGAGAGATTATTCTGAAAAAATATTCACCTATCAGTGAGCTTGCCGATTTTTCCAAGCAATATGCGGAAAGCCTAAGCCAGGTTTCCGGCAGGATTGCTCTGGTGGCAGACAGAGACCAGTTCATTGCGGCAGCAGGAGGCAGTAAGGTAATCCTGGGAAAATCAATCAGTAAGGAGCTGGAGGATAAAATGGAAAAGAGGGAATGCTTTATGGCTGCCAAGGGTGACAGAGGATTTATTGCGGTTTCGGAAGGTGGAACGGAGGAATACGTTTATCAGGCAATCTGCCCCATTTTAAGTGAAGGAGATGTAATAGGTGCTGTAATTTTGCTGGAGCAGGAAGTAAAAAAGAAGATGAATGAAAGTGATTTGAAGCTGATTCAGGCCGCTGCAGGATTTTTGGGAAAACAGATGGAGCAATAAGAAAGAAGCCGATGCAGACAGACTGTATCGGCTTCTTTATAAGTTCTATAAAAGTACATATTGAAAAATGCAGATAAAGTGACATACACTGCCGGCGAGCACAAAAAAATGGAAGCAGGAGTGCATATAACGGTGCTTTTTTCCAAGAGCATAAAGGACGGCACCAAGAGTATAGGAGATTCCGCCTATCAACAGCCATAAAATACCGGTCATGGGAACGGCTTTAATAGTGGGCTTAATGGCCAGAACCACACACCAGCCCATGCCGATGTAGCAGGTCATGGAAAATCTGGCAAATTTTTTTAAATCAATTGCCGTTAACACGATGGCTACAATAGCACAGCCCCATACCAGGCCGAGAATCGTCCAGGCCCAGGCCGGTGAAATGGGCCGTACCGCACACAGCATAACGGGAGTATAGCTTCCGCCGATTAAAAGATAAATGGTACAGTGGTCAATCACCTGCATAACCTTTTTTGCCGTACCTGTAGGGAGACCATGATAGACACTGGACATAGTATAAAGAAGAATCAGGGAGGTGCCATATATGGCACTGCTGATAACGGCCCAGACATCCTGCCTGGATATGGAAACAGCCAGACACATAATTAGGGCGGCTGCACCAAAGGCAGCCCCTGCAATATGGGACCATGTATTTAACAGCTCCTCTCCTTTTGTATAATCCGGCAGCACCCGGTCGCATAATTTTGTTCTTGTCATTGTTTGTCACACCTTCCTGTTGCTTTTCTGATGGAAAAAGTATATCCATTGGATAAAAAAACTACTACCTACTTTAAAAATCTACTACTCTCCTGACAGTAGAGAAGGCTAAAAAATCAAGGTGTGAAGAAGGGGATTGAATAATTTAGATAATACGTGTATACTATATAAATATTACAGAAAATGAAGAAACATTTCAGAAAGGAGGGCAATATGGACAGTTGTGATTATGGCGGTCGAAGTATCATCCACGATGGCAAATATGTATTCTGCAGGCCGACGATTGTTCAGGCCCTTTTTTGCTGACCTCTGTCATTAAATCAGATTTTCATTATTTACCATCGTGTGCAGACCTGAATATTGCAGCCGTTGTTTGTATGTTTGGGAAGGTATAGGATGGATTTTTTATGCCTTTTTCACCCATGCTTAAGATGAAAGCAATGATGGAAAGGAAGGTATCGGGAAATGGATTTAATGAAAATGAACTACGTAGAAGAAATTGTAAAACTGATCCAGCAGACAGAGCAGGATAAGCTTAGGGGGCTTCTGGAGCATTATCATGAAAATGATCTTGCTGATTCCCTGGAGTATTTAACGCCGGAAGATAGGCTAAAGCTGTATGAAGCACTGGATAATGAACGAATTGCGGAAATTTTTGCCTATTTAGAGGACGCTTCTTCTTATTTTAAAGAAATGGAGCTGGAGAAAGCTGCACATATCATTGAGGAAATGGATTCTGATGATGCCGTTGACGTTCTGGAATCCATGGATAGGAAAACAGGGCAGTAGCTGGTCAGCCTCATGGATACGGAAAGCGCGAAGGATATTAAGCTGATTCAGTCCTATGATGAGAACGAGATTGGAAGTAAAATGACCACCAATTTCATTATGATCAAGAAGGGATTGACCGTTAAGCAGGCAATGCGGAAGCTGATTGCCCAGGCAGAGGAAAATGATAATATATATACGGTGTACGTCTGTAATGAAGATTCCACCTTCTATGGAGCGATGGATTTAAAAGATTTAATTACAGCCAGGGAGCATACCGACCTGGAACAGTTTATCAGCCAGGCCTATCCCTATGTCTATGACCATGAGCGGGTTTCCGATTGTCTGGAAAAAATCAAGGATTATGCCGAGGATTCCATTCCGGTATTGGATAAAGGGCAGCATATTTTGGGAGTAATTACCGCTCAGGACATTATTGAAGTTGTAGATGATGAATTGGGAGATGACTATGCGAAGCTGGCCGGTTTGACTTCGGAGGAGGATTTAAACGAATCTCTTCCGGAAAGTATGAAAAAGAGACTTCCCTGGCTGATTGCCCTGCTTGGACTTGGCATTGTCGTTTCCTCCGTTGTGGGGATGTTTGAGGCGGTAGTAGCTCAAATTGCCATTATTGTATGCTTCCAGTCCCTGATTCTGGATATGGCAGGAAATGTGGGAACCCAGTCTCTGGCGGTGACCATTCGTGTATTGATGGACGAACAGCTGAAAACCTCTCAGAAGCTGAATCTGGTGTTTAAAGAAATGAGAGTGGGGTTTTGCAATGGTTTCCTGCTGGGAGCTCTTTCTTTCCTGTTTATTGGTCTTTATATCTGGAAGATTAAAAAATATGCCCTTGTCTTTTCCTTTGCCGTATCCGGCTGTGTGGGTATTTCTCTTTTAGGTGCTATGGTGATTTCCAGTTTTGTGGGCACGGTAATCCCCATGTTTTTTCACAAATTAAAAATTGACCCGGCAGTTGCCTCCGGCCCCCTGATTACCACCATAAACGATCTGGTTGCCGTAATCTCTTATTATGGACTGGCCTGGATTCTGTTAATCCATCAACTGAAAATATAATATGACAGACAGGGGAAGGAATGGTATAATGTCTACAGAATTAAAAGGAATGAGATAAAATCTAACGGAGCAAGTATGCAGGAACTGAAGTTTATTATTGCAAAGAATATACAGTCTTTACGTCAGGAAAAGGGAATGACTCAGGCGGAGCTGGCAGAACGGTTAAATTATTCGGACAAGTCAGTATCCAAATGGGAGAGAGGAGAGTCACTTCCGGATATTACGGTATTAAAAGGAATTGCAGATTTGTTTGAGGTAACACTGGATTATCTGGTGGAAGAAGAACATCAGGATAAGGCTTACCTGTCAAAAAATACGTTGGATAAAAAGAAGAAGAGAAACTATTATATTATTACAGCCACCAGTATTTTTCTGGTGGCTATTTTCGCTACTTTATTGTATATCATTCTGGCTAAGGTTTTCCCTCATACGGACTATCCCTGGCTGTGTTATGCCTATGCAGTGCCCATAGCTATGATTGTATGGCTGGTGTTTAATTCGATATGGTTCAATCCTCATGGAAATTTTATCATTGTATCCCTGATGGTCTGGTCTCTGTTGGGGGCCTTGTATCTTACCTTTTCCATACAGGGTTTTAAGATCTGGCCTATTTTTCTTCTGGGAATCCCTATTCAGATTATTATCTGGGTGTGGTCAAATCTGCGAAAGAAAAAATAGACCGAGCTGATATCAGAATATTTGTGTCTAATCATCACTTCAAAGCGGGAACGACAATACTTATCTGGATGATAGGCTTTTCAGATGGAAGTGATTTTGCTACTGAGCATCGTGCTGTTGTTTCCGGCTGCTTATTCTATCGTTCTCCCATTTGATCCAGAAGGCTGATTTTCATATCGTATAATTTAGCGGACAGATCCACATGAATCTTATGGGGGTTTACCAGTCTTCGGGTCTCATCCCAGAGAGTATTCAGCTCCTTCTGACAAATCTCACGTATTTCCATTACAGAGGGGGACTTATAAACACATTTTCCCTTTAAAAATACTGGAACCAGCAGTTCCTTCAGGTAAAAGCTGCCGGCAGCCAGCTTCGTTTTTTTCCAGGGCTCCAGAGGATCAAAAAGAAGCAGTGGTTCATGTTCATCAAAATGCTCATCTACCAGACAGATTAAATCCGCTTTTATTTTACCGGTATTCTTTTCGTAGATGCGATAAATGGTTTTATTTCCGGGATTAGTTACCTTTTCACTATTCTCGGACAGCTTGATTTTAGGAATAAACTCGCCGCTTGAATCCATGATGGCAGCCAGCTTGTATACACCACCAAAAGAAGGGCAGTCCTTAGAGGTAATCAGATTGGTTCCTACACCCCATGAGGTGATGGTGGCACCCTGAGCCTTCAGGCTGTCGATCAGAAATTCATCCAAATCGTTGGAAGCAGAAATTACGGCATCGGTGAAACCGGCATCATCCAACATTTTGCGAGCTTTTTTGGATAAATAGGCAAGGTCACCGCTGTCCAGGCGGATTCCGTAAAAGGAAAGGGGGATTCCGGCTTCTTGCATTTCAGTAAAGACCCGGATGGCATTGGGTACACCGGAGTTTAAGGTATCATAGGTATCCACCAGTAAAATACAGGCAGAGGGATACATTCCGGCATAGGTTTTGAAAGCGGTATATTCATCAGGGAAGCTCATAATCCAGCTATGGGCATGGGTACCCTTTACCGGAACATCAAAGAGCTGACCGGCCAGAACATTGCTGGTTCCCACGCAGCCGCCAATCATGGCTGCCCTTGCACCGTAGAGACCGGCATCGGGACCCTGGGCACGTCTTAGTCCGAATTCCATGATTCCATCACCCTTGGCTGCATAGCATATCCGGGAAGTTTTGGTGGCAATCAGACTCTGATGATTCATGATATTCAAAATAGCAGTTTCAATCAGCTGGGCTTCCATAATGGGTGCGATTACCTTAATCATAGGTTCTCTGGGAAACATAACGCTGCCCTCCGGAATAGCATAAATATCACCGGAGAAACGAAAGGATTCCAGATAATTTAAAAAGTCCTCCTGAAAAAGACCAAGACCGGCAAGATAGTGAATATCCTCTTTGGAAAACCGAAGATTTTTGATGTACTCAATAACCTGTTCCAGTCCGGCTGATATGGCATAGCCCCCACCCTGGGGGTTAGTGCGATAAAAAGCATCAAAAATGACGGTTTCATTCTGTGCTTTATGATTAAAATAACCCTGCATCATCGTCAGCTCATATAAATCGGTTAATAGTGTCAGATTCTGTCCAGCCATGCTTTGTCCCTCTTTTCTGTTTCAATAGTCAGCTATTGGAATTTGATTTATGGAATCAATGCTATTCTACAATAAAAGAAAGTCAGTGACAAGCCAGGCTGTATGGGGAATAGTCCTTTGTCATACTTGACAAAACCACGCATTCGTTGTAACTTCTAATATAGTGATCAGCTTTTGGTTGTAAAGAATATAAAGAATAAGAAGAGACGTTGAAGAAGACAGTAACTGATTTTGAACACTGCAGCGAGTCGGGGAGGGTGAGAGCCCGGCGTAAGTAGAAAATCGGCGAATATCCCTTCTGAGTTGCCGACTGAACAGGAGCTTTTGGGTATTGGATTTAAAAAAGCGATTCAGTAAGTTTTGCCGGTGCTTCCCCGTTATCGGAAGAACACATAATTTCTGCTGAAGCCTTAAGAAGTTAGAGCTTTGAGGAAGTGCAGACGTGTGGTGTAATGGGTGGTATAACGAGACCTTGGCCTCGTCCTTTTGCAGGACGGGGCTTTATTTATCTTAAAGGAAAGGATGAAAGTATGTACCAGAAAGTAGATACCAATCTCAATTTTGTGGACAGAGAAAAAAGCATTGAACAATTTTGGAAAGAAAATGATATTTTCCGAAAAAGTATGGAAAATCGTAAAGAGGGAGAAACCTATACCTTTTATGACGGCCCTCCTACAGCAAACGGAAAACCTCATATCGGCCATGTGCTGACCCGTGTAATCAAAGACATGATTCCCCGGTATCGAACCATGAAAGGGTATATGGTACCCAGAAAGGCCGGCTGGGATACCCACGGTCTTCCGGTGGAGCTGGAGGTGGAAAAGCTTCTGGGACTGGATGGTAAGGAGCAGATTGAGGAATATGGCCTGGATCCGTTTATTCGTAAGTGTAAGGAAAGTGTTTGGAAATACAAGGGGATGTGGGAGGATTTTTCCGGTACAGTGGGCTTCTGGGCCGATATGGATGATCCCTATGTAACCTATCATGATGATTTTATCGAATCCGAATGGTGGGCCTTGAAACAGATTTGGGATAAGGGTCTGCTTTACAAAGGCTTTAAGATTGTGCCCTATTGCCCCCGCTGTGGAACGCCGTTGTCCTCCCATGAGGTAGCACAGGGTTATAAAGCAGTAAAAGAGCGTTCGGCTGTGGTTCGTTTTAAGGTGGTGGGAGAAGAGGCCTATTTTCTGGCATGGACCACCACTCCCTGGACGCTTCCCTCCAACGTGGCTCTTTGCGTAAACCCTGAGGAGGCTTATGTGAAGGTAAAGGCTGCAGACGGCTATACCTATTATATGGCCGAGGCCCTGCTGGATAAGGTGTTGGGCAGTTTGGCTAAGGAAGAAGAAAATAGTAAGGCGTATGAAATCCTTGAGACCTATACCGGAAAGGAACTGGAATATAAGGAATATGAACCCTTATTTGCCTGTACAGGGGAAGCTGCGGCAAAGCAGCATAAAAAAGGCCATTATGTAACCTGTGACACCTATGTTACCATGACCGACGGTACCGGTATCGTTCATATTGCTCCGGCCTTTGGTGAGGACGATGCACAGGTAGGAAGACGTTATGATCTGCCCTTTGTACAGTTTGTGGACGGTAAGGGTGAAATGACTGAGGAAACGGCTTATGCCGGTAAATTTGTTAAGGATGCGGATAAGGACATTCTGACAGATTTAGATAAGGAGGGAAAGCTTTTTGATGCTCCCAAATTCGAGCATGACTATCCTTTCTGCTGGCGCTGCGATACACCACTGATTTATTATGCCCGTGAATCCTGGTTTATTAAAATGACTGCGGTAAAGGAGGACTTAATCCGAAATAATAATACCATCAACTGGATTCCTGAGTCCATTGGAAAGGGACGTTTCGGGGACTGGCTGGAAAATATTCAGGACTGGGGGATTTCCCGTAATCGTTATTGGGGAACTCCCTTAAACGTATGGGAGTGTGAAGACTGCGGCCATATGGAAGCCATCGGAAGCAGAGAGGAGCTGGAAAAGCTAAGTGGGAATCCCGAAGCAAAGACCGTAGAGCTGCACCGTCCCTATATTGATGAAATCACCTTAAGCTGTCCCAAATGCAAAAAAACCATGAAGCGTGTACCGGAGGTAATTGACTGCTGGTTCGATTCCGGAGCCATGCCCTTTGCCCAGCACCATTATCCTTTTGAAAATAAGGAATTATTTGAAGCGCAGTTTCCGGCTCAGTTTATTTCCGAGGCAGTGGATCAGACCCGTGGATGGTTCTATTCCCTGCTGGCAGAGTCTACTCTGCTGTTTAATAAAGCACCCTATGAAAACGTAATCGTTCTGGGCCATGTTCAGGATGAAAACGGACAGAAGATGAGCAAATCTAAAGGAAATGCAGTGGATCCCTTTGAGGCACTGGAAACCTATGGAGCAGATGCCATCCGCTGGTATTTTTACATTAATTCCGCTCCCTGGCTGCCTAACCGTTTTCACGGAAAGGCCGTAACAGAGGGGCAAAGAAAATTCATGGGTACACTGTGGAATACCTATGCTTTCTTTGTGCTGTATGCCAATATCGATGGCTTTGACGCAACAAAATATAGCCTGGAGTATGATAAGCTTACGGTTATGGATAAATGGCTGCTGTCAAAAATGAATACCTTGATCCTTACCGTAGACAGGGATTTGGAGAACTATCGGATTCCGGAGGCGGCAAGAGCTCTTCAGGAATTTGTGGATGAGATGAGTAACTGGTATGTAAGACGGGGCAGGGAGCGTTTCTGGGCCAAAGGTATGGAGCAGGATAAAATCAATGCCTATATGACACTGTATACAGCTTTGGTGACCGTATGTAAGCTGGCTGCACCCATGATTCCCTTTATGACGGAGGAAATTTATCTGAATCTGGTGAGAAGTATTGATAAAACCGCACCGGAGAGTATTCACCTTTGTGATTATCCCAGAGCAGAGGAGAGCCGGATTGATCGCCGGCTGGAAGAAAATATGGATGAGCTGCTGAAGGTAGTGGTAATGGGACGCGCCTGCAGAAATGCTGCTAATATCAAGAATCGTCAGCCCATTGGGAGAATGTTTGTTAAGGCAGGATTCACTCTGGATCAATTCTTTACGGATATAATTGCAGATGAGCTGAATGTGAAGCAGGTGATTTTCACTGATGACGTAAGAGAATTTACCAGCTATACCTTCAAGCCCCAGTTAAAGACCGTAGGGCCCAAATACGGAAAGCAGCTGGGAGGAATCCAGAAAACTTTAGCCTCTTTGGATGGAAACAGTGCTATGGATGAATTACAGGAAAAGGGAGCCCTGACTTTTACAGTGGATGGTGTAGAGGTAAGTCTTTCTCAAGAGGATTTATTAATTACCATGAGTCAGAAGGAAGGCTACGTATCTGAGGCGGACAATACGGTCACCGTGGTTCTGGACACCAATCTGACGGATGAACTGGTGGAGGAAGGCTTTGTATTTGAGATAATCAGCAAGATTCAGACCATGCGTAAGGATTCCGGATATGAGGTTACGGATCATATTCGTGTAGCCATTGCCGGAAATGATAAAATTGCGGAAATTGTAAAGAAAAACCGGGCAGTGATTGCCGAAAAGGTTTTAGCAGATGAATTTCTTTTTGATCAGGTACTGGAAAATCAGAAAGAGTGGAATGTTAATGCCAAAAATGTTACAATAGGGATGAACCGTATTTAATTGAGAAGACGGAAGAAGATTTTTTCCGCCGAGGACAAAGCCGTAACCCGGCAGAATGAGAGGAAAAATATGGAAAAGCAGGTTTCATTAATGAGCAGATTCGATAAAGAGCTGTTCAAAAGAAGTGTATTGTACAATGTAAAAACCCTCTATAGAAAGACTCTGGAGGAAGCAACGGATAAGCAGATTTTTATTGCGGTATCCTACGCAATTAAGGATGCAATTATTGATCATTGGATGGCCAGCCAGAAGGAGTATGAGGAGCAGGACCCCAAGATGGTCTATTATATGTCCATGGAGTTTCTCATGGGAAGAGCTCTGGGCAACAACATTATCAATCTTCAGGCCTATAAGCCGGTGAAGGAGGCTATGGAGGAGCTGGGACTGGATCTGAATATTATTGAAGATCAGGAACCGGATGCGGCTTTGGGAAATGGCGGTTTGGGAAGACTGGCAGCCTGCTTTTTGGATTCCCTGGCAACTCTTGGCTATGAGGCATATGGCTGTGGTATCCGTTACCGCTACGGTATGTTTAAACAGGAAATCAGAGATGGTTTCCAGGTGGAGGTTCCGGATGAATGGCTGGAGGACGGAAATCCCTTTGAGCTAAGAAGACCGGAATATACCAAAGAGGTGAAATTTGGCGGATATGTTAATGTACGGGTAGATGAACACGGAAGAAGTCACTTCGTTCAGGAGGGCTATCAGTCTGTCATGGCAGTCCCCTATGATCTGCCGGTAGTGGGCTATGGAAACGGTATCGTTAATACCCTGAGAATCTGGGATGCAGAAGCGGTAAGCTGCTTCCAGCTGGACTCCTTTGACCGGGGAGATTACCAGAAAGCAGTTGAGCAGGAGAATCTGGCCCGTAATATTGTAGAGGTACTGTATCCCAATGATAATCACTATGCCGGTAAGGAATTGAGACTGAAGCAGCAGTATTTCTTTATTTCGGCTTCCGTTCAGCAGGCAGTTTCCAGATATATGAAAACCCATGAGGACATTCGGAAATTCCATGAGAAGGTTACTTTCCAGCTGAATGATACTCATCCCACGGTAGCAGTAGCGGAGCTGATGCGTATTTTGATGGATGAGCATTATCTGACCTGGGATGAAGCCTGGGAGGTTACTACTAAGACCTGTGCCTATACCAACCATACCATTATGGCAGAGGCGTTGGAAAAATGGCCCATTGAGCTATTTTCCCGATTACTGCCCAGAATTTATCAGATTGTAGAGGAAATTAACCGCCGCTTCATTATCCAGATTGAGCAGAAATATCCCGGAAATCAGGAAAAGATTCGTAAGATGGCAATTATCTACGACGGACAGGTGAAGATGGCACATCTGGCCATTGCGGCCGGTTATTCCGTAAATGGTGTGGCAAGACTGCATACAGAGATTTTGAAAAATCAGGAATTAAAAGATTTCTATGAAATGATGCCGGAGAAATTCAACAATAAAACCAATGGAATTACTCAGAGGCGGTTTTTGCTTCACGGAAATCCTTTGCTGGCAGACTGGGTAACCGCCCATGTAGGTGAGGACTGGATTACCGATTTGCCTAAGATCAGCAAGCTGAAGCTCTATGCAGATGATGAAAAGGCACAGCAGGAGTTTATGAACATTAAGTACCAGAATAAGGTACGTCTGGCCAACTACATTTTAGAACATAATGGTATCCAGGTAGATCCCCGCTCTATTTTTGACGTGCAGGTTAAGAGGCTGCATGAGTATAAAAGACAGCTGCTGAATATACTGCATGTGATGTATCTGTATAATGAGATTAAAGAGCATCCGGATATGGATTTTTATCCCAGAACTTTTATTTTTGGGGCGAAGGCGGCAGCAGGCTATCGTACAGCAAAGCTGACCATCAAGCTGATTAATTCCGTAGCCGATGTAATCAATAATGATCAGTCCATTAACGGAAAGATAAAGGTAGTATTTATTGAGAATTATCGGGTATCCAATGCAGAGCTGATTTTTGCGGCAGCGGATGTATCTGAGCAGATTTCCACGGCAAGTAAGGAAGCATCCGGAACCGGTAACATGAAGTTTATGTTAAACGGTGCCGTAACGATTGGAACCATGGATGGAGCCAATGTGGAGATTGTAGAAGAAGTGGGAGAAGAGAATGCTTTCATCTTTGGCTTAAGCTCTGATGAGGTTATCAGCTTTGAGAATCATGGCGGTTATAATCCCATGGAAATTTTCAATAATGATCCGGATGTTCGCAAGGTGTTGATGCAGCTGATTAACGGAACTTATTCCCATGATACGGAATTATTCCGCTCCCTGTATAACTCCCTGTTAAATACGCAGGAAACCAATGTGGCGGATCGTTACTTTATCCTGAAGGATTTCAAGTCCTATGCAGAAGCACAAAGAAAAGTTGAGAAGGCTTATCGTGATGAAGCAGGTTGGGCAAAGAAGGCAATCCTTAATGTGGCATGCTCCGGTAAATTTACCTCCGACAGAACCATTCAGGAATATGTAGATGAAATCTGGCATCTGGATAAGGTGACTATTCCCGAGAAGGTTGAGAAGGAAGAAAAGAAGGGGATTTTGGGATTAAAGAAGTAGAAGGATACGGGAAGTATCAGTAATTTCAAAAACAGATGATAAAATGAGGGTAATAATGTGTGAGGCATTGTTGCCCTTTTTTGATGAAATTAAGAATAATAACGAAAAAAGTATTAGTGGTGGAATATAAGGGGATATGGTAGAATTAGGAGAAATAAACCGGGCGTAGGATGAAGGAGAAGGGTTATGGAAAGACATATTTCTATGATAGGCAAGGAATGCGACAGTGGAAAAACCTATGATAAATTTGTAGTGGTATGTATTGCAGGACAATCCAATGCTGTTGGTTATGATGAATCTCCTGTGGATACTGAATTTACATATAAGAACATTGATCATAACAGAATTAAGCAATTAGGCTTTTATGGTAAGCAGAATCTGCAAGTGATTGATTTAGGCTACTGTGCACAGTCCATGCAGGATATGAGAGCGTACAACAGGAAGGGAACAGAAACCGCCGGTACCAAAGGAATCCACTTACCGCTGGCAAATTTGATGCTTGAGTACATTCCACAGGATTATGGAATCCTGATGCTGCCTATTGCTTTTGGAGGAACCGGATTTACCTCTGGCAATACCGGCACATATAGCAAAGAGTTAAAAAAGCCGTTGGATACCGATAGCAGCGGTGGGGAAGGAACGGTTCCCTTAAGGTGGGGTATGGATACTGCCTATTATCATACTCTGAAAGATAGAATCATCTATGCCTTAAGTCTCAACCAAGCCAATTTATTTGCCGGAATTATCTGGTGCCAGGGGGAAAATGATGGGGCAGATGCAGACAGGCATTACCGGGAATTTCAGACAATGACAGAAGCGCTGTTTAAAGAATTAAATCAGGCCGGATTGGGAGCAAGAGTTCCGAAAGGAACCTGGGATAGAGACATCTGGTATAATATGGAAACGGTGGCTTATTGGTATGAGCAGGAGCAATGTCAGCAAATATGGGATAATTACAAAGAATGGAATAGGGATACCTATATAGAAATTCCCAGAGACACAGAATCAAATTTGATTAATGGCACCGGACAGACTGCACGCCAGCTTCGGGCTCATTACGGTAATAATGCCTATCAGAAGGTAATCGCACCAAAAGTGCTGCAGAAAATGATCGGCAGGAATACGTTCTTAGGAATCAAAGATTTGATAAAGTGATACTCTTGCATTCCGGTCCTGCCTTAGCTATAATACAGAAGAATGCCGATTTAATTGGTAAGAACAGGAAAATAAGATGATACATGGCACAAGAAATAAGAGGAGGAAAACCATGGTTCAATTATTAAACAGTGGAGCCTATCTGGTGAATGGTACAGATGTAATTTTGGATAGTGCGTCTGCTTTAGAGGAAGTGAAAAGTAAGACGGGCAAAACGGTTTCCAAAGAGGAAGCGGCAAAGGAAACCATTGCCTATGGAATTTTAAAAGAACATAATCAATCCGGTAATATGGAAAAGCTGCAGATTAAATTTGACCAGCTTTGTTCCCACGATATTACCTTTGTGGGAATTATTCAGACAGCAAGAGCTTCGGGATTGGAGAAATTTCCTATTCCCTACGTACTTACCAACTGCCATAATTCCCTTTGCGCAGTGGGAGGAACCATCAATGAAGATGACCATATGTTTGGCTTGAGCAGTGCGAAAAAATATGGCGGAATCTATGTGCCTCCCCATCAGGCAGTTATCCATCAGTATGCCCGTGAGATGATGAGCGGCGGCGGAAGAATGATTCTGGGTTCTGATTCTCATACCCGATACGGCGCACTTGGTACCATGGCCATGGGTGAAGGAGGACCGGAGCTGGTTAAACAGCTGTTAAATCAGACCTACGATATTAATATGCCGGGAGTAATTGGTATCTATCTGACCGGAGAGCCTGTAAAGGGTGTGGGCCCTCAGGATGTGGCTTTGGCCATTATCGGTGCAGTATTTGAAAACGGGTATGTAAAGAATAAGGTAATGGAATTTATAGGACCCGGAGTCAGTGCTTTAAGTGCGGATTTTCGTATTGGAATCGATGTAATGACCACGGAAACCACCTGCCTTTCTTCTATCTGGAGAACGGATGATGTGATTAAAGAATATTTTGAAATTCATGGAAGAAGCGAGGCTCACAAAGAGTTAAATCCCGGAGAGGTAGCTTATTATGACGGAATGGTAATGGTAGATTTAAGCAAAATCAAACCCATGATTGCCATGCCTTTCCATCCCAGTAACGTATATACGATTGAAGAAGTAAATCAGAATCTGGAAGATGTGCTGGCAGAGGTGGAAAAACGTGCTCTGGTAAGTCTGGATGGAGCAGTGGAGTATACTTTGCAGGATAAGATCAGAAACGGCAGGCTTTATGTGGATCAGGGAATTATAGCAGGCTGTGCCGGAGGCGGCTTTGAGAACATCTGTGCAGCAGCAGATATTTTAAAGGGAAAATATATCGGTGCAGATGAGTTTTCCCTGAATGTTTATCCGGCATCCACTCCAATTTATATGGAGTTAATTAAAAATGGCTGTGCAGCAACACTGATGGAAACCGGTGCCATTTTAAAAACCGCATTCTGCGGGCCCTGCTTTGGTGCAGGAGATACTCCTTCCAACAATGGCTTCAGTATTCGTCATAATACCAGAAACTTCCCCAACCGTGAAGGAAGCAAGCTTCAAAATGGTCAGATTTCCTCTGTAGCGTTAATGGATGCACGTTCTATTGCGGCAACAGCAGCCAATAAGGGGTATCTGACACCGGCAACAGAGTTTGACGGAAGCTTCGGTACTTATCCCTATCATTTTGATGCAAATATCTATGCTAACCGGGTATTTGATTCCAAGGGTGTTGCCGATTCCCAGGTAGAGGTGAAAATGGGACCTAACATTAAGGATTGGCCAAAGATGGCAGCTCTGCCGGAAAATCTGCTGCTTCAGGTGGTTTCGGAGATTCACGATCCGGTAACGACTACTGATGAGCTGATTCCTTCAGGAGAGACCTCCTCCTACCGTTCCAATCCACTGGGTCTGGCTGAGTTTGCCCTTTCCAGAAAGGATCCCAAATATGTGGGGCGTGCGAAGGAAATTCAGGTGGCTCAGAAAGCGGTTATGGAAGGGAAATGCCCTCTGGAGATTAAGCCTGAGCTGAAAGAGATTATGACTGCAGTTCAGAGTAAATTTCCTGAAGCAGGGGAAGGAAATATGGGCTATGGATCTACCATCTTTGCGGTAAAACCCGGTGATGGTTCAGCCAGAGAGCAGGCAGCAAGCTGCCAGAAGGTATTGGGTGGTTGGGCGAATATCGCCAATGAATATGCCACAAAGAGATACCGCTCCAATCTGATTAACTGGGGGATGCTTCCTTTTGTCATCAAGGAGGGAGAGCTTCCCTTTAAAAATCTGGACTATCTGTTCTTCCCGGGAATCCGTAAGGCTGTTGAAAATAAGGAAAGTGTAATTAAGGCTTATGCAGTTAAAGGGGGAAGCTTACGGGAGTTTGAACTGACTCTGGGAGAGCTGACCGATGAAGAACGTCAGATTATTCTTAAAGGATGTTTGATTAATTATAACAGAGTATAAAAGAGAACCTGCTGCTTATCCGGGTATGTGAAGCAGCAGGTTTTTAGCATTTTGTCTTTCTGTGGTAATGGTATTTTTTTGCTTTAAAAAATTGGATAAACTGGATATAATACAAACAAAAACCAGTGGAGGTAAAATCAATGTTTGATGCACTCAAGGTAAAGAATGAATGTGTAAGCTGGATCAGGGATTTTTTTGAACAGAATGGTTCTGACTGTAATGCAGTAATAGGAATCTCGGGAGGAAAGGACAGCTCCGTTACGGCTTCATTATGTGTGGAGGCTTTAGGAAAAGATCGGGTAATCGGAGTACTGATGCCTCAGGGAGAGCAGTTTGATATCGATATGTCCTATCTTCTTGTTAAGCACCTGGGGATAAAGTATTATGTCATAAACATTAAGGATGCCGTAGAGGGAGTAATCAACAGCTTTCCCAAAGAGCTGGAGCTTAGTGAGCAGAGCAGAATTAATCTTCCTCCCCGGATCAGAATGTCCACGCTGTATGCAGTAAGCCAGTGTGTTAACGGAAGAGTAGCCAATACCTGTAACCTTTCCGAGGACTGGGTGGGCTATGCTACCCGTTATGGTGATGGAGCAGGTGATTTTTCCCCACTTTCTCACCTGACGGTTACGGAAATAAAAGAAATCGGACACCTATTGGGACTTCCGGCCCAGCTGGTGGAAAAAACACCCATTGATGGACTTTGCGGAAAGACCGATGAAGATAATCTGGGATTTACCTATGCTGAGCTGGATGTCTATATACGGACAGGCCGCATGGAGGATACGATAAAAAAAGAGCTGATTGATAAGAAACACAGGGCGAATCTGTTTAAGCTTAAGCTGATGCCTGCCTTTGAGCCGAATCTGTAAAAGAATTGGCCCAAAAAGGGAACTTGGGGATTCAGGGAAATCAGAGACAGGGCTATTCTTCTGAATTTCCCGGACTGCCCCTAAAGTTTCCCAAAACAGTACCGATATAATAAATACATAAAAGCCTGTTGGCCAGGGTGATTTTATGAATACAGGGCAGAACCACGGAAGGTGCCGGGAGAGTAAAGGGAATTACTCGCTTGTGCATCTTTTTTTATTTGGGAACAACAGGGATGGTTGATCAGATAAAGGACCACTGCCAAATGGAGGAAAACTTGAAAATTAATTCTTCTTTAATAGGAATGGAATCCTCACGGACTTATGAGGTCAGCACAACAAGGAAGTTGTCTTATTATGTAAAAAAAACCAGTGCCGTTTCAACTGCCGTTACAGAGGAAGAATTAGGTGCAGAGGAAGAGCTGAAGAATCCAAAAGAGGGTGGAGAAGAAAGCTTAGGTGACATCCGGGCCAGGATGAACGGTACAGGAAAGCTCTTTTATGTCAGCCAGAATACAGCGAGGGATGAGTTTGCCAAAGCTGTTGAAGAAATCCGGCAGCAAAGCATTATCTATTTATGGAGATTGCTGTTTGGGGATAAATCCGGCAGGGACATGGCAGAGAGACTGGGACTGAATGGTGAAGAAACACAGAAAAGTATGAGTGGCTTAGGCAGCAGCTATATCAACGGACTGTATACAGGTAAGGTGAGCAGTATCAGAACCGGGGAGGCTGCTTCGATACAAGCTGCAGAGGGACAAAGCCTTCAGCTTGTAGCTAAAGAGGAGGTTTTTTATTCCGAAAAGGAAAGTACGAATTTTTCCGCTGTCGGCAAGGTGTTCACGGCAGACGGAAGAGAATTTTCATTTAATCTCAGCATGGGGATGAGCAAAAGTGTATCCCGCTATATAAGTCAGGAAAAAGCGGTTATGTGCGATCCTCTGGTCATTAATCTAAGCGGAAATATTGCAGAGGTTTCCGAACAGAAATTCTACTTTGATTTGGATGCAGACGGAGAAAAGGAAGCTATCTCCAGACTGTGTGAGGACAGCGGCTACCTGGCTCTGGATTTGAATGGAGACGGTGTGATTAATGACGGATCAGAGCTGTTTGGAACCAGGTCAGGGGATGGTTTCAAAGATTTGGTAAAATACGATGAGGATGGTAACGGTTGGATTGATGAAAATGATGCCATTTGGGAAAAACTGCAGATTTGGATTCAGCAGGAGGATGGAAGCTCCAGACTGTACCGCCTGGAAGAAAAGGGGATAGGAGCTCTATGTCTTCAAAATATTTCTACCGACTATACTCAGATTGGCAGTACCGGAGAGGTAAATGCGGCCATTCGCAGCACAGGAATTTTCCTGTATGAAAATGGCCTGGCAGGAACCTTGCAGCATCTGGACCTGGCAGTGCAGCATTTGGAACAGATGGCATAAATAGCAGGCTGAGAGGTCTTGCTAAGCAACAGGTATAATTTTTCAGGGGTCACATACACTTTAACAGAAAGGATGGTGACCCTATCAGTATTCGCAAATCCCCTAAGGAAAAGAAAAG
>JBJELS010000289.1:0-6113 GCA_051879275.1 Lachnospiraceae bacterium | reverse complement strand
GGCAGCAGTAATTGTTACCTGCTCACCGCTTTTGCGATAGCCAAGATCCAGAAGGTGACGGTTTTTCATTTTCTTATATTCTGTATTATCCATTACCCTTCCTTCGCAAGAGAGAGCATTCATCGTTGCAGAGGCTACCTTGCTGTTTTGGGAATAGGCATAATAGTAACCATCCTGAGGAATAAGCAGTACGGCAGAAGAACCGGTATTTTCCACCTCAACTGTTTCAAAAATATCCTCTGTGGCTCCCATCTTTTTTGCCAGCTGATTCTGTCGCTCAATAGGAAGAAGCAGGCTTCTGTCATTGGAAAGTGCATCATCCAGAACCACGTCCTGTGCATATTCACTGTCTACAAATAACTCGGTAAGCTCATATAAGGAGGGCTCAGAAGAAGCTTCGGTTTCCTTGTCCGTGTTCAGAGAAGAAGCCAAATCCTCCAATACCTCTTCTTCTCCAATACGCATATCGAAAGCAGGAACAAAATAACCAAAGGGCAGATTGGAAGAATACTCATATAGGTAAAGATTACCCTCCTGATCCACAAGCCGGTTTAAAGGACTTTCCTTTTCCCCGTCTTTGGAAATGGTATAGGGAACATTTAACAGGGCCCTGGTAAACAGAGTTGCACCGTCAAAGCTGTAAAAGACCTTACTGCTTTTCAGACCATATTCCTCATAGAAAGCATTCACCAGACCATTTCCGGTAGAAGAAAAATAGGAAGCGGAGGGGTAGCGAAAGAGCATACCATCGTTATTGGTTACCCGGCTGTCCCGCTCAAAACGATAGAATTCGTTTTCATCAGTCAGAGTACGGGTCACCAAAGCTTCATATGACTCATAATCCGCCAGATACTGGCTTCTGGAAACGGTAGGACAGCTGGTGAAAAAGGTATTCAAACCGGCTTCCAGCATAACAAGGGTAAGAGCAGAAAAAATCAGAGCCCTGTTGATTTTTACCATATTGCGATAAAGCTGAAGCAAAAGGGCATAGCCCAGCAAAAATCCCAGCGTTAAAAGGAAGCTTCGATTGGTGAAAGCGTCATCTGTTACCAGCTTCTGGCAAAGAACGAGGAAGATGACTACGCCCAGAAACACCTGGGAAATATCCCGCTTGGAGATTTGGCGTATTTCCCAAAATACCTCCAGGCCGATGGTCAGAGCCAGCAGAATATACAGATAGGACTGTCGGCTGGGCAGAGAGTTGGGATAATTCATTCCATGCCAGAGAAAGCTTAAGGTGTTGCTGGAAAAGCTGATTAGCATAAAGCAAAGCAGGATAAGCTTTCCCAGCTTCTGGCGTGTGGGTATGGTTTTGCAAAGCACATACAAAGGAATCAGAACCATAATAGCTACGCCGCAATACAGGTTTGGCCAGTGGTCAAGTCCCAGCTCAACGGCAACGTCCATACAGTGGCGTGCCAGTACATCAAAAATAGCAAAATAGGACTTGGCATCAGTGGGAAAGGAGGAACCGCTAAATTCCGTCAGACTTAAGGCTGACAGCTCCGGAAGCAGCAAAATGGCACTCATTCCACCTGCCAGTAAAGAAAAAAGGGCAAACTGCCAAAGAGCCCTGATTTTTTTTGTGGCAAAGGGAAGCAGAACCAGGAGGAAATAGAATACCAGGTAGATGCACAGCATAATGCTCAGATAATAGTTAAACAGAATGGAAAGGGTCAGAGTAATACAATACAGCCTGTATTTTCCCTCTCTTGCCAGCTGCTCCAGGCCCAGAATAACCAGGGGAGCAAGAATAACTACATCCAGCCACATTACATTCCAGTTGTAGGCTGCCATAAATCCGGACAGAGCATAGAAGGTGGAAAAAAGAACCAGTACAGGTGTTTTTTTGTCAAAGTGATGACGAAAATAAAAACAGGAGGTAAAGCCGGCCAGACCAATTTTAAGGATAACCAGATAGGATTGAAATTCAATCAGAAGATTCTCCGGCATAAAAACAGCCAGCCAGTTAAAGGGACTGGACAGGTAGTAGACAAAAAGAGCCAGAAAATTGGAGCCCAGTCCGGTTCTCCAGGAAAACAGCAGAGAATCACCGTTTTTTAATTTGTCATAAAATTCATTCAAAAAAGGAAAATACTGATGGTACATATCCACATGCAGGAAAGAACGGTTTCCAAAGGGATAAATGCTCTGGGCAATGAAAATAGTAAGCATCAGCAGTACAGGAATCAAAAAAGCAGTAAAATAAATTTTTTGTTGACAGAGAAAAGCAGTCAGTTTATTTTTCATCCTCTTGTCCCTCTTCCATTAATAAATAGTATTGCAGGACAGAATAGTCCCATAGCTCATTTTGTTTATCCCTGACCTCAAAGGAGGCTCCCAGGCTATCCCTTACCTCGATAGAGGAAATTACAGGATAGCTTTGCTGCAGCTCATCCAAAAAGCAATGAAAAGAGCTTAAGGGAAGATTGGCAGCCTTCAAAACCAGATTTCCCAGATAATTGGCACTGGCAGTCATATCGCTGGCTTCTTCAATATCGTAATTTGCCCAGAGGAAAAAGGGAACCTGATATCTGAGGCACTGCTCACTGCGGCTTAAATTCTGCATACTCTTACCATTCAGAGTATAGATATCCCGGACAACGGAATCCGTAGGCTGGTGATCACCAAAGAAAAGAATCAGCGTTTTTTCCGATTGGGCTTCAAAATATTGAATCAGATTCTGCAGCTCCTGGTCGGATACCTTCAGCAGAGACAGATATTGGCTTAGTGCAAAGCTTTTACTTCCTTCTACGGTTATATGGGGAGTGAAATTATCAAAGGAATCCGTGTAGGAAGAATGGTTCTGCATGGTTACATTGAAAAGAAAGAGGGGGGTATTTTCCTCCTTGGTTTCGTAAAGCTCAATGATTTTTTCATAATCAGACTTATCGCTGATATATTTACGAATTTTTTCAGCTCCTTCAAAATCTTTCAGCGAAACGAAGCGATCAAAGCCAAGCAAAGGATAGGCTTCATGGCGCTGCCAGCCGGTGGCTCCATAGGGATGAATGGCAGCAGTGCTGTAGCCCAGCTCCTTCAGCCAGGAGGCCAGAGAAAAGGTTTCGTTTTTAATATACTGCTGATAGGGGATACTGCCCTGGGGCAGAAAGGCCATGGTCTGACCGGTGAGAAACTCAAACTCCGTATTGGCCGTGTTTCCTCCCAGAACAGAGACAAAGAGATGACCGGACTGGGTGTTTTCGGCTCCTGCCAGAAGGGAATGTACATAGGGGATATAGTCTTCACTGGCAGTAAAATCGCCTAAAATATCCAAATCAGAAAAAGCTTCATTCATGATGACGATGATGTTTGGAAGCTCATCTGCGGCTGTTGGTATGTTTTCGCCTGAAGGGGAAGAAGCCTCAGCCAGAAGCTTCTTGGCCTTCTCATCGGAATAATCCAGAGGCTTTTCTACAAACAGATACTGCAGCTGCATAGAGAAGGCAACCACAGTTCCGTCCCTATAGGTCATGGTAGTGGGAGTAAACAGCTTATCATAGAGATGAAAGCGATAGAGGCAGTCGCTGCTCTGAGTATAATTTACGAAGCCCACCAGGAAAGCCAGGGAAATCAGAACTCCTGACAGTTGTAGCTTTAGTGAATTGACGGTAATGTCACAAAAGTAGGAGGCAATGAGCAGAAGGATAAAAAGGCCTAAAATCAGAAGCCTTTGCCCATCCAAACGGTAATCGTAATTATCGGCCACACTGGCAGCGGTTTTAAGGGAAAGCAGATCCCAGGGCATAATGGGGGCAGAACGAAATTCCAAAACGAAATAATTGGCTGTTCCAATCACCGCAAAAATGAGGGCTTCCACCCACAGGGCAATTCTGCCCTGTTTAAACAAAAAGAGTCCCAGGAGCATTACCAGCTCATAGAATACAAGATTCAAGAACTGGATTTCCGGGCGCATGGTTTCAAAGGGATTGTGGGTAAGCCATTCCGACAGATAAAAAATCACACAGGGAATAAGAATAAGTATAAATAAAGACAGCAGCCTTCTGCCGTTTGCTTTTATGTATGAAGAAAAAGAATTAATTTTCATAGGACTCCTTATATGCGTAGTAAGATATTCAAACTGCTACTTATTATAATGCTTTTTTGGGGTTATGCAAGACTTTGGAATCTTAAGATTTTTTTAATCGGATCGACAGAAAAAACAGTTGACAAATCCTTTCCTACAGAGTAATATAATCATATTGCGACAAAAAAAGTTTATGATATGTACGCTTAGCTCAGCTGGATAGAGCGTTTGGCTACGGACCAAAAGGTCGGGGGTTCGAATCCTCTAGCGTACACGCCGATGAAAGTGGGAAATGCTTGAGAATCAGGTGTTTTCCACTTTTTTTGTCCCGTAAATTGTCTTTTCGTTCTTTTCTGCTGCTTTTAGTAGGATAAAATGCGCAATTTTGGACTCTTTCTATTGCAAAGCACAGGCTGTTGGGAGTATGATGAAAATGAGATAGCAGAATTTTCTGACAGAAAGACTCAAAAGATAAGCCTGCTAAGATACGGGAGAGAGTGATATGAAAAAGACAAAGATGAGATTTATGGCATGGATATTGATATTGGCAATGTTAGGGGGATATGGCAATGTCAGTTATGCATCAGAGGAGGGAAGCTTACCTACTGTAAGCGGCTCACACCTTGCCGTTGAGGAGGATGTTGGGGAAGAATCCGTTTCGGATAATACCACACAGACTGAGGAAGCTCAAGATAGTGAGAAAGAGCAGGGGCAGGAGGAAATAACAGTCTCTGATAATGATCTGTCTGCAGTCACGATTTCAGCCAATGAGCTGTCTACAGCTTCTGTATTCTCTGACAAGCAGATAGCTTCTGTAGCTAATTATACTCCTTACTGGAAAGGGACGGGCAACTATTCCAATCTGATTGTCTTTGTGGATTTTTCGGATACTGTCCATGAACATCCGGAGGACGCCTATGGAGGCGTGTGCTATAAGGAAGGAAAGGGAGTAGAGGATACCTTTAAATATTTTAACGGCAGTGATACCTATCCCAGAGGAATGCGGCAGTATTTGTATAATATTTCCTATGGTCAGCTTCGGGTGGAGAATCTGTTTCCCCAGTATGATGAAGCATCCAACCGGATTACCCCTTACAGGCTTAACAATACGGCGGCTTACTATGCTGCGCATGAAGAGGCTATGGTGGCAGAAGTCATAGAACAGCTTAATTCCTCCGGACAGCTGCAAAGCAGTATGAATCTGGATCTTAACGGTGGGGATAACATTCTGGACAACCTGACTATTGTAGTGCCCTGTGAAGAAGGGAACAGAAACAGTCTGTTTGTGGGGCATAAGGCAAACTATGCAGGAAGTGAGACCGTAAAAGGAAAAAGAGTCAGCAATTATAATGTCATTCATGAGATGGGAGTGTATTTCGGATTAAATAACTCCGGTCTGATTATCCATGAATTTCTGCATACCATAGGTTATCCGGATTTGTATAGAAGAAGTATTGTAAGCGGTGCTCCTGTTGGTACCTGGGATATTATGTCCTCGGAAAGCTATCGGGTGCAGTATCCGTTGGCCTATCTGCGTTCAGCCTATACAGGCTGGTTCAAGATGGAAACGGTGGAAAATTCAGGAAGCTTTTCCCTCTATGCGGCTTCCAAAACCACGGAGGAAACCAAGGATCAGCAGGCGTTGATTCTGAAAACAGACTATTCTGATTCGGAATTTTTTGTAGTGGAGTATCGAAAGAAGGGAGCAGCTTATACGGAGGAATATGAGCAGATTCTTCCCGGCTCCGGCCTGATTGTTTATCGGGTAAATACGGCCATAGAAAAGGGGAATATCGCCGGGCCGCCGGATATGATTTATATTTTCAGACCGGGAGACACCTATGACAGTAAGGAAGGCTATGAAAAAGGAGGAGGGGATTATACAAGAGCATATCTTTCTCTGGAAAGCGGACGTACCGGCTATGGAAGCAGTGACTTAAATACTACCCTTGAGGGTGGGGCAATTACTTATTCTGACGGCGTCAACAGCGGAATTGTGATCAGCAATGTGGGGAGTGCAGCAGGAGACCGGATTACCTTTGACATTACCTTTACGGAAAGAAAAGGGGGCGAGAATGGGGTAACG
>JBJELS010000288.1:0-6186 GCA_051879275.1 Lachnospiraceae bacterium | reverse complement strand
CTTCTTGTAAGTCTGCAAAATACTCTTTGGCATAAATCGTAATACACTTTTCCGAAAGAGTCTGCATGTCTTCTAAAATTTTCTCTTTATTTTCCTTTGCTAATCTATGTTCTCCCTTTTGCACTGCTTCTAAAATATAATCATTCACATCCGGATGAAAATGTAATACATCCATGTATAAATCCAGATTGGCCATAATATCCTCTAAATGCTGAAAATAGTAAATGCTTACATTTTTCTCTTCAAGCAGCCGGTCAAAAACTGTATCCAAAGCATAAAAATCTGCCTCTGATTCTCCTTTCATATCAGCCTCATACCACCAGAGGCTGGAATAGGGAGGTACGATAAAAGTAAATTCCGTTTCGGGATGACTTCTAATCATATTCATCAGCATTTCCACATTGGTATCCACAATTTTTCCATATTCCTCAATGGTCTGCATGGGAAGACGTTTGTCAGTTGGTTCATAATACATGATGGAAAAATCCTTATACTGTGCCCAGTTATAGGAATCTCCTTCATCATAATCCGTTAGTAAAGAAGTGGCAATCATGTAAGGTATTTCTTTAAATAAAATATCCTTATTAAACAAATATTTAATATCATCCAATGGATTCTTATTATACAGATAAATGGGCATTCCTTCTTCTAAAAAGGTACTTTCAAATCTGGAAGAAGTCAATGCCGAAATATCCAATGTATAAAATATCTTTTTTATTTCTCTTGATTCATATGCCTCTTCTATCAGATACAATAAGTCTGCCGTATTGGCTGCAGGCTTAACTGCCTTGATGGCTGTACAGCCAAAGGCTTCATCAAAATCATGATTATTATAGTTTTCTGCCATGGAAGAGCCTACGATCAAGGCATCATAATCAAAGTTTCTAAGGGTTCCTATTACCTGATATTCAGCCTGGGTCAATACAGCCTTCAATGGTCTGATTGGTTTATGATAATGAAAAAAGGGATCAAAGAAAATAACGATTCCTGCTGTTATTACAGTCAGAATCAAAATCCCTGCTGTCAGTTTTATTAAAAATTTCTTTTTCATTTTAATTCCCATGCATATCGCAAGCTTTGCTTGCGATACTGCTTAAATAAATAAGTGAAAATTTTTAATTTTCACACTATTTTTGGTCAATTAGTTTAAAAATTAAAATACAAAAAGGTACTTACACCGGACAGAGAAATAACTGACCAGATAAAAACTACGGATAGAATAATAACTGTTCTTTTCGTATAATTTCCTTCCCTGACAATCTGTGAAGGATTTTTTTGCCGAAGCAGAAATATACATAGAAGCATCAGTAAAATAAAGGTAGACAAATAAATCATACCCTGATATTCAGGTAAGAACATTTCAAAGGCCCGGCGAAAAACGTACAGCTCAGGAATATCCATATATTGAGCCATATCGTAGATAAATTTTACTCCCACAGGATTTACCAGTCCTTTTAAAATAATTCCCACATCCTTCATACTTTCACTGCGAAAGAAAATCAGGGTAAAAAGAAAGTAGGAAAAGGTTGCCAGCCAGCTAAAAAAGGAATTTTTTGTTTTTTCTGTTTTTCTGCTGCTGACTATTACACCAATACCGTTTAAAAACCCCCAGACAACATAATTCCAGCTGGCACCGTGCCATAGACCGCTGAGCAAAAAAACGATCATGGTATTTATCTGTTTTCTTTTTTCTCCCTTTCTGCTGCCCCCCAGAGGAATATAGACATAGGTAATAAAAAATCGGGATAAGGTCATATGCCATCTGTTCCAAAATTCCTTCATGGAATGGGAGCCATAAGGAGAATTAAAATTTTCCGGTATGGTGAAATTAAACATTTTTCCCACACCTACAGCAATATCGCAGTAGCCGCTGAAATCAAAATAAAGCTCAAAGGCATAGGCCAGAATAAAAACGATGGTAGACCAGGTGGTCAAATAATATCGATTAAAATAGGTTTCATTTACCACCAGAGCCAGAGTATCTGCAATCAATACTTTTTTTCCAAGACCCAGGATAGACTGCACACAGCCATCGGTAAAATTATCCACATTAAATTTTCTTTTTTCTTTATCCTTAAATTGAGGTATCAGCTCCGTATGAAGAACAATAGGGCCGGCGATCAGCTGGGGGAAAAAGGTAACAAAAGAAAAATAATCGATCCATCCATAGTGAGGTGCTTCCCCCTTCATCCGGTCTATAATATAGGATAACTGCTGAAAGGTAAAAAAGCTGATTCCCAAGGGCAGTAAAATATGAAGTAAAGGAATATCCTTTTTAAACAAAAAATTTATATTTTCTATAAAAAAATCAAAATATTTATAGTAAAAAAGGATTGCCAGATTTCCTACAATGCCAAAAATACCTATTCCCTTTCTTTTACCCGGAATTTTTTCAATAAGCAGGCTGCACAGATAATTAAATATACAGCTGCCCATAATAATCCAGATATAAGAATAATTAAAATAGGCATAAAACCATAGGGACATGGCTACCAGAAAAATCTGTGCAGCCTTAAATTTTCCTATATGGTTTAAAAAAAACCATACCAATAGGGAAATGGGAAGAAAAATAAAAATAAATAAATAAGAATTAAACAGCATCTATTCGTCTTCTTTTCTTTCTGTTAATTTAGCTGATTCCGTTTAGCTCCTGATATAAATCTTTTGCAAAGCTGTCAGTCATCCCGCAGATATAATCTGTTACCAGAAGAAGTCTGAGATACAGCTTTTCCTTCTCTGACTTTTTCTGTGCTTCTATTTCATATATTCGTTTGTAATCCTTAGAAATCAAAGCAATCAGTTTTTTCTGGACAGCAGTCAATTTTACATCTGTATCATAATAAATCACAGCATCAATAAACTTAGTCAAAAGAAAGTCAAAAATGGTCTGAGCGGCAATTTCCAGCTTATAAATGGGTTTACTGGTGAAGGAATATTCATAGGCAATGTCCCCTAAATCCTCCATTAAACCGGCTACTTCAGTATCATAAAACAGATCATGGGAGTAGGTACCCTCCATAATACTGTCATAATGACGGACAAAGCTGTCACTGGCTGCAAAAATCAGGCTTCCCTGTATGCTGACTACCCAATTCTGTACTGCATAGCTTTCCGGTTTTTGATAGCCTTTCTTGATAGCCTTTTCATATTTATGCTTTAACACATAAATCAGCTTACCATATTGAGATTCCAGAGCTTTTTCCTGGAGCTTATCCTCCTCCATAAAGGGATTTTTCAGTAAAAGAGATTTCATACATCTTTCTTCCAGCTCCCGGATCAGCTGTTCATAAGAAATATTTCCCTTTTCCACAGAATCTTCTATATCCGCAGTTTTATAAGCAATATCATCCGCAGCCTCCAAAAGATAGGTAAGAGGGTGTCTGTTTTCTAAAGTACCCGTAGCCGTTACAATTTTTTCAAAATTTTTTTCATCAGCTTTAAAGTAACCCATTTTTTTCGTTTTGATATTGCCGCTATGTTTATTAATTTTTAAAGAAGATACCGGATATTTTATAATGGTTGAGAGCAGAGCCTTGGTTAGATTCATTCCATTTTCATCCACTAAAAAATGGAGTCTGGTTACCACTCTCAGGGCCTGTGCATTTCCTTCAAAATGATAAAAATCCTGAATCATCTGAGGGTCTAAATATTCCTCAAGCTTTTGACCCTTATATTCCAACAAGGGCAGATTTTTTTTGAACCAATCCTGTATGGTGGTTTCCCCAAAATGGCCGAAGGGAGGGTTTCCTATATCATGAAGAAGGCCGGCACATTGTAAGATATTAGATATATCCTCCTTTTCTTTTTGACCAAAATCCTTTGCTTTCTTATCCTGAATTAATTTCTCACCTACGTTTTGAGCCAGTGATTTAGCAAAGGAAGAAACTTCAAGTGAATGAGTAAGCCTGGTTCTTACATAATCACTTTTATCCAGGGGAAATACCTGAGTTTTATCCTGCAGTCTTCTAAAGGATGCACTTCCGATAATTCTGTGGTAATCCTTTTCAAATTCTGTTCTTAAATCTCTGGAGGTAGTACTTTTTTGATAACTTCTTATTCTATCTTTACATAATAATTGTCCCCAGTTCATTATTTCCTCCTTTTATGAATAAAACCAGAGACCTGTTGGCCTCTGGTTTTCATTTGCCTTCAGCTGATTAATCTGTTATTTCTGATTCTTCATTATCACCAATATTTTCTACAGCTTCATCGATATCCTGATATTCTATGGTTCCGTCAGAAATTTTTTCTCTTACCTTGGCAATTTTAGCTACTTTTACGCCCTTATTCAGGTTAATCATCTTTACCCCGGAGGTTATTCTTCCCAAAGTGGAAATATCCTCCATTCTCAGCTGAATAATAATTCCTTCTGTAGTAATCATCATAATTTCATGATCATCATTTACAGCCTTTACACCGATAACATATCCTGTCTTATCCGTGATTTTATAACATTTTACCCCCTTACCGCCACGGTGCTGAAGGGTAAATTCATCAATATAGGTTCTCTTACCCAGACCGTTTTCAGAAACAATCAATAGGGAGTCTCCCTGGCTTTCCAGCTGCATTCCTACAATTTCATCGGTATCGTTTAAGTTCATACCGATAACACCCATGGACATTCTACCGGTGGCTCTTACATCCGTTTCCTTAAAGCGGATACACATTCCATTTCTGGTTACCAGGAAAATATGGGAATCCTTATCTGTTATTTTTACCTCAATCAGCTCATCATCATCCTTCAGATTGATGGTGATAATACCGTTTTTACGGATATTATTATATTCCATAACAGAGGTCTTCTTTACAATTCCTTTTTTGGTTACCATAAAGAGATTCTTTTTCTCATCATAATCCTTAAAGGGAATAATGGCAGAAATTTTTTCTCCGGGATTTAGCTGCAGCAAATTGATAATTGCCGTTCCTCTGGCTGTTCTTCCTGCCTCCGGAATCTCATAGGCCTTCATACGATAGACCCGTCCAAAGTTTGTAAAGAAGAGGAGATAATCATGATTACTGGTCATTAAAAGATCTTCCAGATAATCATCTTCAATAGTCTGCATTCCCTTAATTCCCTTACCGCCTCTGTTTTGAGCCTTAAAATTATCCACAGTCATACGCTTGATATAACCCAGACTGGTCATGGCAATCACAGAATTTCCCTTAGGAATTAAATCTTCCATAGTAATATCAAATTCATCATAACCGATTTTACTTCGTCTTTCATCACCAAATTTGTCGGAAATGATGGTAATTTCATCTCGAATAACACCCAGAAGTAATTTTCTGTCTGCTAAAATCGCTTTTAACTCAGCAATTTTAATCTGTAATTCCTTATGTTCATTTTCCAGCTTTTCCCGTTCCAGACCGGTAAGAGCTCTAAGTCTCATATCACAAATTGCCTGAGACTGAATATCTGTAAGAGAGAATCTCTCCATTAATCGTTCTTTGGCAATCTGTGTAGTTTTACTGCTTCGGATTATCTGAATCACTTCATCAATATTATCCAAAGCAATCAATAATCCCTGTAAAATATGATCTCTTTCTTCTGCCTTATTCAAATCATATTTCGTTCTTCTGGTTACAACATCCTCCTGATGCTTCAGATAATGTTTTAACATATCAAGAAGATTCAATACTTTCGGTTCATTATTAACCAAAGCAAGCATAATAACACCAAAAGTATCCTGTAACTGTGTATGCTTATAAAGTTGGTTCAGCATGACATTGGCATTGATATCTTTACGAAGTTCAATCACAATTCTCATACCTTCACGGCTGGATTCATCCCTTAAATCAGTAATGCCGTCTAATTTTTTATTTTTTACCATTTCGGCAATTTTTAAAATCAGATTAGCTTTATTTACCATATAAGGAAGTTCTGTTACAATGATGCGATTCTTTCCGTTAGGAAGAGATTCAATATTGGTAACCGCACGGACTCTTACTTTACCACGACCGGTTCTGTATGCTTCTTCACTTCCCGCAGTACCTAAGATAACGCCACCGGTAGGAAAATCAGGAGCTTTTACGATACCAAGTATTTCTTCTATATCCGTATCCCTGTCTTCTTCAATCCGGTTGTCAATGATTTTGACAACAGCCTGTACGACTTCTCTTAAATTGTGAGGCGGAATATTGGTCGCCATACCTACTGCAATACCGGTTGTTCCGTTTACCAGCAGA
>JBJELS010000287.1:0-6309 GCA_051879275.1 Lachnospiraceae bacterium | reverse complement strand
AATTGGCATTATAGGGGCAGGTGCATCAGGAATGATGGCCGCCATTATCGCCTCAGAAGGTGGTGCGCAGGTAACCCTTATAGAAAAAAAAGACAGGGTAGGGAAGAAAATTCTTGCAACCGGAAATGGAAAATGCAATTTTACAAACAAAACGGTCAATGAATCTGACTACTATGGTCAATATGAAAGTGTGTATTTTGACTATATCAGTCAATTTAATCAAGAACAAGTGTTATCTTTCTTTAAAAGCAGGGGTATGCTGATTAAGGAGAGAAACGGCTATTGTTATCCCCGCTCTGAACAGGCAGCAACTCTGCTGGATATTCTCAGAGCCGGACTGGCAAAAAACCGGGTGAATATTCTGACGGAGTGCTGCCCGGAGGAAATCAGAAAAACAGAGGATGGTTTTGAAATCAGAGCCGGCAAAAAAACCTTATTCTTTCATCGTCTGATTCTGGCCTGCGGCGGCTTTGCAGGAGAAAAAAAGGCTCAGGGATTATCCGGCTATGCCTATGCCGAAAGGCTTGGTCATTCTCTGGTTCCCGTGGTTCCGGCATTGGTACAGCTTAGGGTGGCGGACAAGGACTTTAAAGGGATTGCGGGAGTAAGGACGGAGGCTGCCGTCAAACTTTACATAGGGAATAAAAAAAAGGCAACCGAGCAGGGAGAGCTTCAGCTTACGGCTTACGGAATTTCCGGCATTCCTGTTTTTCAACTGAGCCGCCATGCTGCCTATGGCTTCCGGCAAAAGCAGCCGGTCACCGCTTCCATCGATTTTCTTCCTGAATATGAGGAAGAGGAATGGAAGAATTTTGTACTTACCAAATGGAAGAATATGGGTAAGGAAGAGACCCTTGAGGATTTCTTTCTGGGGTTTTTAAACAAAAAACTGAATCTGCTGTTTATCCGGGAGGCCGGTATAAAGCCTCAGACATCCATAGGCACCTGCAGAATCGAAAAAATTCTGCAAGTTTGCCTGCAAATGAAGAACTGGGAAATAAAGCTTAAGGAGACGAATCCCTTTGAACAGGCACAGGTGTGTGCGGGTGGAGTTCCCTTAAGTGAGGTAACTCTCCGTCTGGAATCCAGGAAGGTAAAGGGACTTTATTTTGCTGGGGAGCTTTTGGATGTGGATGGAAGATGCGGAGGCTATAATCTGCAATGGGCATGGACCAGCGGATACATTGCCGGAAAGGCTGCAGCAGAAAAATAAGAGTAGAACAGCTAAGAAAGAATAGAAATCATGTTACGATTACATCAGGTAAAAATAGAGATACTTCCCCTGCTTTCAGAAAAGGAAAAGGAAGCGAACCAGAAGCTCCAGCTGGAGAAAAAAATCAGAAATATATTGGGTCTTACCCGGGAAAATCCCCTGCAATGGTCCATTGTAAAACGCTCTCTGGATGCCAGGAAAAAGCCGCAGCTGTTTTACAGCTATGTGATTGATGCAGAGGTGCCGACAGCACAGGAGGAGAAGCTGCTGAAAAGGGCTAAGCATAAGCAGGTGGAGCGGGTAATCCCAAAACCCTATTGCTTCCCTGAAGAGATGAAAGAAAGGAAGACAAGGCCCATAATTGTAGGAACCGGTCCTGCCGGGCTGTTCTGCGGATATTTTCTGGCAAAATACGGCTATCGGCCTATCCTGCTGGAACGGGGTAAGGCGGTGGAGGAACGAAAAAAGGATGTGGAAGATTTTTGGAGGACAGGAAGGCTGAATCCGGAGTCAAACGTCCAATTTGGAGAAGGCGGTGCAGGAACCTTTTCCGATGGTAAGCTGAATACTCTGGTGAAAGAAAAATATGGCCGTAATCGGGAAGTTTTATCCATTCTGGTAAAGCATGGCGCTCCTGAACAAATTTTATATGACAGCAAGCCCCATATCGGGACGGATATTCTTCGGGATGTGGTAAAGAATATGCGAAGACAGATTTCAGACTGGGGCGGTGAGGTTTACTTTCAAACCAAAATGACGGAGCTCATTATCCAAAAGGGAGAAATTACAGGAGTACAGCTTTCCACGGGAGAAACCCTCCATTCAGATGCGGTGGTTCTTGCCATAGGCCACAGTGCCAGAGACACCTTTGAAATGTGCTGCCAAAAACAGATTCCCATGGAGGCAAAGGCCTTTGCAGTAGGCCTGCGGGTGGAGCATCCCCAGAAAATGATTGATCACAGGCAGTATGGGGAAAGCTGCATGGGCTGTCTTCCTGCAGCGGCCTATAAGCTGGCAGTAAAGAGTGACGAGGGAAGAGGTGTATATTCCTTCTGTATGTGCCCCGGCGGCTATGTGGTCAATGCCAGCAGCGAGCCGGGAATGCTTGCGGTAAATGGGATGAGCTACAGCGGTCGGGACGGAAGCAATGCGAACAGTGCCATTTTGGTATCGGTTACCCCTGAGGATTATTCGGGTGAGGGTCCTCTGGCAGGTATGGAGTTTCAGCGGAGGCTGGAAAAAAGGGCCTTTGAGCTGGGGCAGGGAAAAATCCCCGTGCAGTATTATAAGGATTTTAAGCAGCAGCTTCAGGAAGCCTCCCGGCATCAGGGGAATATTCCGGAGGGCTTTAAGCCCATGTTTAAAGGAGAGTATTCCTTTTCCGATGTGAGCCAGATTCTGCCGAAGGAATTGAACCTGGCCTTTATTCAGGGAATGGAAAGATTTCACCGGATGATTCCCGGCTTTGGGGATGATTATGCCCTGATATCAGGAGTGGAAAGCCGAACCTCTTCACCGGTTCGTATCCATAGAGACGAAACCGGCCAGTCTGCGGTAAGAGGCTTATATCCCTGCGGAGAAGGGGCCGGCTACGCCGGAGGAATCACCTCCGCAGCCATGGATGGAATTTATATTGCAGAAATGATTGCAAAAGGGTAAAATAAAAAAATATGTTCAAACTATAGAGAGGATTTTCCATGGAAGAGAAACTGAGAGAAGAAATCAGGGACAAGAAACGTATTGTAGTAAAAATCGGTTCTTCTTCCCTTCAGCATAAGGAAACCGGAGACCTGGATTATAATCGAATGGAGGTTCTTGTCCGGGAGCTTTGCAATATGCGTAATCAGGGTAAGGATGTGGTTCTGGTTACCAGCGGTGCTATTGCGGTAGGAAAGAAGGCTATGGGACTGACAGGGATCGAACAGGATCATCTGGGAATCAAGCAGGCCTGTGCAGCGGTGGGGCAGGCCAGACTGATGATGATTTACCAGAAGATTTTTTCGGAATACAATCAGGTGGCAGCCCAGATTTTGATGACCAAGGATACCATTATTAATGATTTCAACCGGAATAATGCCCAGAATACCTTTTCAGAGCTTTTGCATATGGGAGTTATTCCCATCGTCAATGAAAATGATACGGTTGCTACATACGAAATCGGTATCGGAGACAACGATACCTTATCTGCCATTGTGGCCGCTTTAATTGACGCGGATTTATTGATTTTACTGTCCGATATTGACGGCCTGTATACCGATGATCCCAGAACCAATCCTCAGGCCCGGTTCATTGAGGAGGTTGATGAGCTTACAGAGGAGTATTTGAAAATGGGCAAAAAGAGTACCGGCAGTGATGTGGGTACCGGAGGAATGAATACCAAAATGAATGCTGCCCGAATAGCAACCAACTCCGGTGCAGATATGATCATTGCCAACAGTGCGGATATCCGCATTCTCCACCGCATAATGGATGGAAGAAGGTTGGGAACCCTCTTTAAGAAGCATCGGCAAAAGGAGTTTGATCTGGTGGAATTTGTTCGATGTCTGCACGAATAAACAAAGATTTTTCAGGCAAAGAAAGGCAGGATGAGCAGGGATGAACATGGAGCAGAAAATTAAACGAATCAATGAGCTTTATCATAAATCCCAGGCTGAGGGATTGACCGAGGAAGAAAAAAAGGAACAGCAGCTGTTAAGAAGTGAATATATTGCCAGCGTGCGGGCTAATTTACGGGGACAGCTGAATAATATTAACATTCAGAATGAGGATGGCTCCATTGAGAATCTGGGAGAAAAGTTTGGAAAGAAAAGCAGCCATTAGAAAAGAACTGTTGGAAAGAAGAGATAGAATGCCGGAGGCAAAACAAAGGGCAGACAATGAGGCAATTTTGAAATCCTTGTTCAGACAGCCCAGGTTTTTGCAGGCACAGGAAATTTATACCTATGTCAGCTTTGGCAGTGAGGCAGATACCCGAAGATTAGTTGAAATCTGCCTGGAGAAGAGGAAGACTCTGTATTGTCCTAAAATATTGGGGAAGGGAAGAATGGAATTTTATCCCATCAGCTCTTTTGAGGAACTGGAGGAAGGCTACAGGGGGATTTTGGAGCCTCCCATGCCGGATATTTTTCAACCAAAGGAAGAGAAGAGAGTCCCGAAGGACGGGGCATTAATGCTCATGCCACTGGTGGGCTTTGACAGAAATAACAATCGTCTGGGCTATGGAGGGGGTTATTATGACCGCTATCTGGAGGATAAGCCGCAGCTGTTTACCATTGCTCTTGCTTTTGAAGAGCAATATTGGGAACCGGGACTGGTGACCGATGATTTTGATATACCGCCTAAAATGATCCTTACACCAAAAAGATGTTTAGAAATCAATTAAGCCTCGAAAGGAGAGGAAAAGATGCTGAAAAAGATGGGAGAGAGGGCTCTACGGGCCAAGACGGAAGTGGAGCAGCTGACAACAGAAAAAAAGAATCAGGCCCTTAAGCTGGTGGCTGAGGGATTAATCAGGGATGCTGAGGCAATTCTTGCTGCCAACGAACAGGATATGGTAAAGGGAAAAGAAAAGGGAATGAGCCAGGGGCTTTTAGATCGGTTAAAGCTGACGGAAGAACGGATTGAGGCTATGGCGGAGGGGATTCGTCAGGTTATGCAGCTGGCAGACCCTATCGGTGAGCTTCTGGAAGAATGGGAAAGACCTAATGGACTGAAAATACAAAAAAAACGAGTTCCTCTGGGCGTTATCGGTATTATTTATGAAGCCAGACCCAATGTAACGGCAGATGCCTTTGCTCTTTGCTTTAAAACCGGAAATGCAGTGGTGTTAAAGGGCGGCAGTGATGCCATTCATTCCAATACCGCAATTGCAGAGAGCATCCGTGAGAGTCTGAAGCAGGCCGGAATCACTCCCGATGCCATTCAGCTGATTATGGATACGGAAAGAGAAACCACTGCCCGTTTTATGAAAATGAATCGATATATTGATGTTCTCATCCCCAGAGGGGGTACAGGGCTGATTCGTTCTGTAGTGGAAAACAGTACGATACCGGTTATTGAGACCGGAACGGGAAACTGCCATGTTTATGTGGATAAGGCGGCAGACCTTAAGATGGCTTTATCCATCATAATCAACGCAAAAACCCAGCGAATCGGTGTATGTAATGCCTGTGAGTCGCTGGTCATTCATGAGGCTGCGGCAGATGCCTTTTTACCTCTTCTGCAGGAGGCTCTGTCAGAGCATAAGGTGGAGCTTAGAGGGGATGAAAGAGTATGTGCAGCCATTCCGGAATGTAAAGCAGCTACAGAAGAGGACTATGCTGCTGAATATCTGGATTATCTTTTATCTGCCAAAATCGTAAACAGCACGGAGGAAGCCATAGAGCACATTAACCATTATCATACCATGCACTCCGATTGTATTGTGACAGAGGATGAGGCCGCGGCGGAAAAATTCTTAAATAGTATTGATTCGGCCTGTGTATATTGGAATGCCTCTACCCGTTTTACAGACGGCTTTGAATTTGGCTTCGGAGCAGAAATCGGAATCAGTACCCAGAAGCTTCATGCCAGAGGCCCCATGGGACTGAAGGAATTAACCGCCTACAAGTATCTGATTCGGGGAACGGGTCAGATTCGGGGCTGAGAAAAGCTTTAATCAGGGAAAGGAAAGAACATGAAAACCATAGATTTAGACAGCATTGATTTGAGCCTGGAGGCACCCCTTACGGAGCCGGAAAGGCAGTATTATTTCATGGCTAAGGCCCGGAAGTATGTAGAAGCAATGTCGGAAAAGCTGGGCCGTCCTCTAACCTCGGCAGTCGTAACCTTCGGGTGTCAAATGAATGCCAGGGATTCAGAAAAGCTGACCGGTATTTTAGAGCAGATTGGCTATCAGATCATTCAGGATGAGACAAAGGCTGATTTTGTCGTCTACAATACCTGTACCGTCAGGGATAACGCCAATCAACGGGTCTATGGAAGGCTGGGGGCTTTAAACAATCAGAAGAAGAAAAATCCCTATATGAAGATTGCCCTTTGCGGCTGTATGATGCAGGAGGCTGCGGTAATTGAAAAGCTCCAAAAAAGCTACCGAT
>JBJELS010000286.1:0-6339 GCA_051879275.1 Lachnospiraceae bacterium | reverse complement strand
ACTGCGACATTTATTGTCTCGTTTTCGTCTTCGTCTTCATTTTTTTCTGGAAAAAAACCTGGAGTTTTCCCACTGCTATGGAGTTTCTGCAGGAGCCTGCAATCTTTGTTCCTTTTTATCCAAACAGAAAAAGAGGGGCTACAGAAGTCTGACGGAGTATATGGACAATAAACGCTACTGCGGTATCTACAGCCTTATAACTGATGGAAATATTTTCAACAGTAAATTTGCCTATGATCTGGTTCCCAATTATTTGCTGCCCTTTGATTATAAAACCTATCAGCAGTATCAGGGAAAGGCCTATGCAGTAGCCACCAATATTGAAACGGGGAAGGCTGAGTATTTGGATATGATGGATATGGAACATGTGATGAAGGCTGTTCAGGCCTCTGCATCCCTGCCTTTGGTCTCCCGCAATGTGGAATATAAGGGGGGACTCTATCTGGATGGAGGGATTGCAGATTCTATCCCTATTCAGCGCTCCATTTTGGATGGGAATCGTAAAAATGTGGTTGTCTTGACCAAGGAAAAAGGATACCGCAGAAAGCCTGCCGGTCATTTGCCGCTTCTTAAGGCAGTCTATCGGAAATATCCAAAAGTATATGAACTCATGAAGGAGCGGCATAATGCATATAATGAGACTATGGACTATCTGGTTCGTCAGGCAGAGAATGGGCAGGCCTTTATTATCCAGCCTCAGCAGAAAAATACCATTAACCGTATTGAGAAGAATCCGAATAAAATGGAGGCTCTCTATAACAGCGGTTATACAGATGCAAAAAACTGCTATGACAGCTTAATAACCTATCTGAGTGAAGGAAGGGAAGAGAATCATGCTTGAATTGATTAAAGCAATTTTGTTCGGAATTGTGGAAGGGATTACGGAGTGGCTTCCTATCAGCAGCACCGGCCATATGATTTTACTCAATGAATTTATTACCCTGAATGTATCAGAAGAATTTTGGGAAATGTTTCTGGTGGTTATCCAGTTGGGTGCTATTCTGGCAGTGGTGCTTTTGTTTTGGAAAAAAATATTTCCTTTTGATTTCGGTAAAAAACCCACAGTTAAAAAAGATATTTTTGTGCTTTGGGGAAAAATTCTTGTGGCCTGTATACCGGCAGCAGTGGTAGGGATTCTGTTTGATGATTTACTGGATGAGTATTTGTATAATTATACGGTAGTTTCTTTTTCCCTGATTATTTTTGGTATTGCCTTTCTGATTATTGAAAACCAGAATAAGGGAAAATCCTCCAGGATTAATTCTCTTGCAGAAATCACCTGGAATACAGCTCTGATTATCGGACTTTTTCAGCTGATTGCAGCTGTTTTCCCGGGAACCAGCCGTTCAGGAGCAACCATTGTGGGAGCATTAATGATTGGGGTATCCAGAATGGTGGCTGCAGAGTTTACCTTCTTTCTGGCTATTCCGGTGATGCTGGGGGCAAGCCTGCTAAAGCTGCTGAAATTCGGCTTTGCCTTTTCTGCCTCCGAGCTGATGATTTTATTAACGGGTATGCTGGTGGCTTTTTTGGTTTCTGTATTGGTTATCCGTTTTCTCATGGGCTATATCAAAAAGCATGATTTTAAGGTGTTTGGCTGGTATAGAATCATTTTGGGTGCTTTGGTATTAGCCTATTTTAGTGTATTTGCATAAAAATAAATAAATCTTTACCATTCCTTTGTTGAGAAAATTAATTGACTATGTGGATAATCGATAGTAAACTTTAAATATAGAGTCAAAATTTGTGCTATATTGTCACAAAATAATTCACAAGATAACCTGTTGAGGGAATAATGCAGTAAGAGCATAATTTCTCAACCCACTAAGCTAGGATGGGAGAACAAATGAAAGCAAAAGTGATCAAGAAAACAGCAGGGGCTGCAACCGGTATACCGGAAGTAAAGGCGGCACCGGCAGCAGAGGAGACAGCAATTGTTAAGACAGTAGAAGCAAAAGAGACACCGAAGGCAGAGATTAAGGAAGAGCCGGTTAAGAAGGAAACCAAGACAACGGCCAGAAAAGGTGCAGCGAAAACAAGAAAGACGGCATCTGAGAAGAAGCCGACAGCAAAGGCTGCAGCCAAGAAGACAGAGGTTAAGACCAGCGTTACTGTACAGTTTGAGGGTAAGTCCTACTCTCAGGAGGAATTAATCAAGATTGCAAGGGATGTATGGAAATTTGACCTGAAGAAGAAGGTTGGAGATTTAAAATCTGTTGAGCTATATGTTAAGCCGGAGGAGAATACCTGCTATTACGTGATGAATGATGAAATTGCAGGAAGCTTCGCATTATAGGCTGCAGATTAAGAATAGGACAGAAATGACAGATTACGGCTACTGCTATTTGCAGCAGCCGTTTTTGCTTTTTTATTTTCTGACAAGACAACCGGGTAAAAAAGTGATATACTGTGAGTTGAAAACAAAAGAAAGAAATGTTTCATAGGAGTGAAAAATGTACAGCTTTGACAGCCGTGTGAGATTCAGCGAAACTGATTGGGAAAGAAGATTAACCCTGGAAGCGATTGTGGATTATTTTCAGGATTGTTCCACCTTCCAATCGGAGGATTTGGGAGTGGGACTTATCCCCCTTCAAGAGCGTCAGCTGGTGTGGGTATTGTCCTATTGGCAGATTGTAATTGATGAGTATCCCCTTATGGGAGATTATATAAGCGTGTGTACCCATCCCCATGAATTTAGAGGATTTATGGGGATGCGTAATTTCTATATGAAAAATGCTGAGGGGAGAATGATTGTCAGGGCTAACTCAATTTGGACTCTTCTTAATCGGGAAACCATGCGTCCCAGTCGGATTCCCGGGGATATTCAGTCAAAATATATTTTGGAAGAAAAAATTCCCATGGACTATGCGCCCAGGAAGGTAGCCGTAACCGGTGAAGAAACCGCCCTTGCTCCCGTGGTTGTTGAACGGCATCATCTGGACTGTAACGGCCATGTTAATAATGGTCAGTATATTCGGATTGCTGCCGCCTTCCTGCCGGAAGAGATGATGATTCATCAGCTTCGTGCAGAATACAAAGCCCAGGCCCACCTGGGGGACAGAATTTATCCTTACCAATATACAGATGGAGATAAAAGAATCATTGTTCTCTGCGATGAAGAAAAGGAACCTTATCTTATTGCAGAGTTTATCTGAGAATGACAAATTTTTTACCGATAAGCACAGATAGGAAAGGAACTTTATATGCTTAAACTTGGAGAGACCCAGCAGCTGGAAATCATAAAGAAGGTAGACTTTGGTGTTTATCTCATGGATCCACAGGAGAGAAATCCGGATGAACGTGTCCTGCTTCCCATGAAGCAGGTGCCCCCGGAAAAGACAATCGGAGACTTGATCGAGGTTTTTCTTTACAAGGATTCCGGGGACAGAATGATTGCTACCACAACCCATCCTCTTATCGAGCTGAATCAGGTTAAGGCTCTTAAGGTTATTGAGGTGGGAAAAATCGGTGCCTTTCTTGATTGGGGATTGGAAAAAGACTTGCTTCTTCCCTTCCGCGAGCAGACGAAAAAGGTAAAGACAGGAGATGAGTGCCTGGTCACGCTGTATATTGATAAAAGCAGCCGCCTTTGTGCGACCATGAAGGTGTATCATCAGCTGAAAAGCGACAGTCCCTATCGGAAAAATGACCGGGTAGAGGGTATCGTATATGAAATCAGTAAAAATTTCGGAGCCTTTGTAGCTGTGGATGACTGCTATTCGGCACTGATTCCCAGGAAAGAATTTTTCGGCGAGTTTGAGCCCGGTGACCGGATTCAGGCTCGGGTTACTGCCGTAAAGGAAGATGGAAAGCTGGATTTATCCATTAGGGAAAAGCTACCGGTTCAGATTGCCCTTGATGCTGAAAAGGTAATACAAATTATCCGGGAATTTGATGGAGTGCTTCCCTTTAATGACAAAGCGAATCCGGAGGTAATCCGCAGAGAAATGGGGATGAGCAAAAATGAGTTTAAAAGGGCTGTAGGCCATCTGCTGAAGGAAAAAAAGATAGAAATTACTGAAAAATCCATTCGTTTAGTATAAAAGTTCTGCAGTTTTTCACAATCGGAAAGTATTGCACTCCTGCCGAAAACAGGATATAATCGTGGGCGTAAACAAGAAATTAGAGCAAACCACATGAAGGTGGTTTTGCCGCACGAGGCGGCAAGGAGGAGAAAATGAAAGTACAAAATATTAACGATGTGGACAAATTTTTTAAGGTAATTGACGAATGTAAAGGTAAGGTTGAACTGGTAACCGGAGAGGGTGACAGACTTAACCTGAAATCCAAGCTTTCACAGTATGTTTCCATGGCAAAGATTTTTGCAGATGGAACCATTGCCGAGCTGGAGATTATTGCATATGAGCCTGAAGATATTACCAAGCTGGTAAACTTCATGATGGGTAACTAAAGAAGAGAAAGTAAAAGCACCTGCATGCAGGTGCTTTTTTACGCTCAGATTAAAGCTGATTATTCAAATCGAATGGAATCAAAGTAAAGCGCAAAGCTGGGATTATAGCCTTCTTCTTCTACACTGATATATTCCAGATGATGAATAATCTCTCCATCTTCAATATAACAGTGAAAATGGGTCATGGGAGCATCATATAAGTTGTAGCTGATAATGTATTTGTAGGCAGCCCGCCCATTGATTTCAAGATGCTCCTCCAGGTCAAGCTCAGGTCTGGTTTTGGCCAGATAGGTTTCCTTTGCATATTCCTTAATGGCTGTAATAGAGCTCTCGGCGCTTAAGCTGTGAAAGGAACCGTCATTTTCCTGCTTTTCATAAATCACCTTAGAAAACTCGTTCAGTTCACTTTCATAATAAATGGTGGTTTCATCCGTTCTTTTTTCGTCGATGATAAACCCTTTTGGTACATCAAAACGCAACTCACCTGCAGATATGGCATATGAGGGCAGTATTTCGGGTTCCTCCTCACTGCAGGCAGTCAGCAAAAGAGCGGTAAGACCGATTAGTGCTGCAAGAAGTATTCTTTTCTTCATCATTAAGCAGCTTTCTTAGCTTCTGCCCGTTTCTTGCCCCAAAGGAGGATTCCCATACAATATACGATTGCTGCAACAGTACCGATAACATAAGCAATCTCCCAAGGCAAATTGAAACCGATTTTAGCATTGGCAATAAAGCTGATGGTAAAGAAGCAGTAAACGGTTGCCGGAACCATAGCCATCCATACCCATTTAGCCTTTCCGTTTTCAAACATCCAGATAGCGATTCCCAGGAAGGCGAACAGAGCAAGAGTCTGATTAGACCATGCGAAGTAACGCCATAAGGTATTAAAGCCGTTAGGATTGGATTTTGCCCATACCAGAATAGCAGCCACCAGAACGAAGAGAATAGAAGCAAAGCCTAGGCGCTTAGCCTTAGTGCTCTGGTCAATCTTTAAGGACTCGGTAAGAGCCATTCTCAAACTTCTGAGAGCAGTATCCCCGGAGGTAATGGGAAGTACGATGATACCGATAATGGCAATGGCACCGCCAACGGGGCCAAGAATATTCTTACATACCACACCAACAGTAGCGGTGGCAAGGCTTGCATTGGCTTCCTGTAAGCCCAGGTTATAAACACCCATGGCTGCAGCTGCCCAAACCATAGCGATGAAGCCTTCTACAATCATCATGCCATAGAAGGTAATGCGTCCTTCATGCTCACTCTTCATGGTACGGGTAATGATGGCAGTCTGGGTAGAATGGAAACCGGATAACAGACCGCAGGCAACCGTAAGGAAGAATGACGGGAAGAACTTATTCAGGCTGAAATAGTTTGCATAGCTGAAGTGCTGGGTTACACCGTCAACAATGGTGAAGGCCTGAGGAGAATCCCATGCATCCCAAAGCTCAATAAGGGGATATCCCTGGATAAACATCCCAAAGAATACACCGATTGCGGAAAATAACAGTACAAGACCGAAAATCGGATAAATTCTACCAATGATTGCATCAATGGGAAACAGAGTGGCAATCAGGTAGTATACAAAAATTACACCGTAAATTACCCAGGTGGAAATGGAGGTAGCTTTTCCGTCAAAACCAAAAATCTGGGTAGCCGTCAAATCGCCGGGAGTGTAAATAAATACGGCAGCTACCAAAAGCAGAAGTAAGCTTACAAATACCTGATAAACAGCATAAATCTGCTTATTGCTGTATCGACGAACCATGGCGGGCATCTGTGTACCGCCGTCACGAAGGCAAATCATTCCGGAGAAATAGTCATGCAATGCACCGCCCACAACATTTCCCAGAGGAATGGAGATAAAGGCAACGGGTCCGAAAAGTACACCTTGAATAGGGCCTAGGATAGGGCCGGTACCTGCGATATTT
>JBJELS010000285.1:0-6393 GCA_051879275.1 Lachnospiraceae bacterium | reverse complement strand
GGACAGTGTACGGAAGCGGTTATTTTAGGACTGCTGTTTATTGCTGCCATGACTGTCTTCGGAATGCCCTATGCGTTTATGGTAGGAGTATTGATTGCCTTTACTGCACTGATTCCCATTGTGGGAGCATTTATTGGCTGCTTTGTGGGGGCTTTTCTGATTCTTGTAGATGATCCCATTAAAGCGGTATGGTTTGTTGTTCTGTTTTTGATTATTCAGCAGCTGGAGGGGAATCTTATTTATCCCAGAGTAGTGGGAAATTCCGTAGGGCTTCCTTCCATCTGGGTACTGCTTGCAGTCAGTCTGGGAAGCAGCATGTTCGGAGTGCTGGGAATGCTGATCTTTATTCCCCTGTTTGCCACCCTGTATAGCTTGCTGAGGGAGGATGTGAATCGAAGAAATAAAGATGAGGCGATAAAAAAATAACAGAAAAAGAAAAAGACCCGTTGACGGTACGGGTCTTTTTTATAGAGCACCTAGCAGCGCACGTTTCCTCTTATTTCATCTTTGTATTTATCAAAAAGAACAGATTAAGCCATCTTGTTAACGGCTTTAGCTAAGCGGGATACTTTTCTGGAAGCATTATTCTTATGATATACGCCCTTGCTGGCAGCCTTATCAATCGTAGCAGTAGCTTCCAATAAAGCAGCCTGTGCAGCAGCCTTATCCTTAGTATCAATAGCAGCAAAAACCTTCTTCATTGCGGTTTTAACACCAGATCTGATTGCCTTATTTCTGTCCGCTTTGGTTCTGTTTACTAAGATTCTTTTCTTTGCAGATTTAATGTTAGCCAAGATTACACCTCCTAAATACTTTTATCATTATGATAGTAAGCTTAAAATAAGTGTTACATCCAAGCCGGACACGGACGATTTGATGTAAACACGCGTATATTATTGTAGGGCAGGAAGAAGAATCTGTCAATACATAAATAAAAGAAAAATGGGAAATCTGATAAAGAAAAAGAAAAAAGGGAGGATGTCATGGCTTATTTTCAAGCAAGGACGGATTTGGCACTGGAAGCCAGGGAATTTGTGGAGGATGCCAACGGCTCCCTTCACGGGGTAATCGTGGAGGAATATGATGCAAAGGGGGCAGAAATCCATGTTACCCGTGTCAGCATTACCACCAAAAACGGGGCTAAACTTTTGGGAAAGCCCATTGGAACCTATGTTACACTGGAGGTACCCGGATTGACGGAAATCGGAGAAAACAGTGATGTGGGAGAAAATCATCATGAGGTAGCAGCGGAGATCAGCCGCCATTTGTCAGCTCTTTTGCCAAAGATAGGAGAATCCGTCTCTGTCCTGGTAGTAGGGCTGGGAAATCGAGAGGTTACGGCAGACGCTTTAGGTCCCGCAGTGGTAGAGCATTTGTGTATAACACGCCATATGATAAAAGAATATGGAAAGAGTGCTTTTTCACAGGAAAACCTCACCATGGTCAGCAGTATGGTACCGGGGGTAATGGCCAAGACGGGAATGGAAACGGCGGAGATGGTAGCCGGAATTGTAAGAGAGACTGAGCCGGATGCAGTGATCGTTATTGATGCACTGGCGGCCCGAAGCACCAAGCGGCTGAATCGAACCATTCAAATCAGCAATACCGGGATTCATCCCGGCTCCGGGGTGGGAAATCACCGCAGTGCCATCACCCAGGAGGTATTGGGAATCCCCGTTATTGCCATGGGAGTTCCTACGGTAGTGGATGCGGCAACCATCGTTCAGGATGCTTTGCAGAGAATGCACAGGGAGCTGCAGGAGGCAGCTTTTCTTAAAGCCAGGGACAGCGTGGCTCTCACTGAGCTGAACAATATGTATGTGACGGCAAAGGACATTGATGCTACCATCAAGCGGCTGAGCTTTACCTTGGCAGAAGCATTGAATATCACCTTCGGAATGGAAGCATAAGCCACACAGGAGAAACATATACTTGTCTATGAGCAAAAAACGAAGGCTTTTGAGAACAAGTAAATGGCTTCTCCTGTTTTTGGTTCTTACCCTCCTTACGGTAGTAATCGTCAGAGACAGGACAGCAGATTATACTAAAGACGACAGTACAGAGGCTTCCGCTTCCTTCTTACAACTTTTTGAGAAGAGTATCCGGCAGGTGGGACGAAGCATGGCCAAAGAGCAGTCAGTGATTATTGATTTATTGGCAGGTGATGAGCCTGTTTTTTTTGAGACCGAAGGAATCGGCAGCCGGGAGAGCGGCCTGCCCTTTTTGCTGGAGGAGGATAATGCTTTGGCACTGGGAGAGGATTCCCTTAAGGGGATGGAGGAAGAAAATCGACTGTATCAGGAAAGGCTGGAGGAAGAGAAGAAAAAAGAGGGAAGGAAAGAGGAGGAAGAGAGCAGCAGTAAAGACAACTTCATTCCTGCCAGAGAGAAAAGCCAGTTTTTTAATTGGGAAAATTATGAGGATATGGATAAGCTAATCCAAGGCTTTTATACGGTGGACTCCACCACAGAGCCTACAAAGGAGCTGTTTCAGGCAAAGACGTTATTGGAAACGGACTGTACCATAGATACCACCACGGAGGGACCTCAGATTCTTCTCTACCATACCCATTCCCAGGAAGCTTTTGCAGACAGTGTACAGGGAGATATCTCCACCACCATAGTAGGGGCCGGAGAGGTCCTGACCCAATTGCTGGAGGGATATGGATATAAGGTACTGCACCATAAGGGAGAGTATGATGTAGAGTCCAGGGATTATGCCTACTCAAACGCCCTTCCGGCCATTGAACAGATTTTAAAGGAAAATCCTAGCATACAGGTAGTCATTGACTTACATAGAGATGCGGTAGGGGAGGATACCAGGCTGGTTACCCAGGTGGCAGGTCGGCCTACGGCAAAGGTTATGTTTTTTAACGGCTTAAGCAGGAGTAAAAAGCAGGGAGATATTTCCTATTTATATAATCCCTATTTAAAAGAAAATCTGGCCTTTTCCTTTCAGATGAAGGTGCTTTGTGACGAATATTATCCGGGCTTTGCCCGAAGCATTTATTTACGGGCTTATCGGTACAATATGCACGTATCTCCCAGAACGCTTTTAATTGAACTGGGGGCACAGACCAATACCGTAGAAGAAATTCATCATGCGCTGGATCCTCTGGCCCAGATTCTGGATATGGTTCTTGGCGGGATGGATCAGGGATAAAAAAGGATTGTTTCACAGGTAAAAATAGTGTATAGTAAAGCCTGACGCTAAAAGCGATAAAGGCTGCTGCAAGGAGAGCTATATCAGGAGACGAAAGAAATGGAGGAAACCATGTCAGGAATTGATCAAAGTAAGATTCGTAATTTCTGCATAGTGGCACATATTGATCACGGTAAATCCACTCTGGCAGATCGGATTATCGAAAAAACCGGTTTGCTGACCAGCCGGGAAATGCAGGCACAGGTTCTGGATAATATGGATTTGGAACGGGAGAGGGGAATTACCATTAAGGCCCAGACGGTGCGTACCGTGTATAAGGCAAAAAATGGTGAGGAATATATTTTCAACCTTATTGATACCCCGGGGCATGTGGATTTTAATTATGAGGTCAGCCGGGCACTGGCCGCCTGTGATGGTGCCATTCTGGTAGTGGATGCGGCCCAGGGAATTGAGGCACAGACACTGGCCAATGTTTATCTGGCTCTGGATCATAACCTGGATGTTTTTCCGGTAATCAATAAAATAGACCTGCCCAGTGCAGAGCCGGAACGGGTAATTGAGGAAATCGAGGATGTAATCGGAATTGAGGCACAGGATGCCCCTCTGATCAGTGCAAAAAACGGGCTGAATATCGACCAGGTACTGGAAGCCATTGTGGAAAAAATTCCTGCACCCAAAGGAGATCCTAAGAATCCCCTTCAGGCTCTGATTTTTGATTCCCTGTATGATTCTTACAAGGGAGTAATTGTATTCTGCCGTCTGATGGAGGGAAGGGTCCGCAAGGGAACCCCCATTAAGATGATGGCTACCGGCGCTACCGCTGAGGTAGTGGAGGTAGGCTATTTTGGTGCCGGTCAGTTTATTCCCTGCGAGGAGCTGTCTGCAGGAATGGTAGGCTATATTACGGCTTCCATTAAAAATGTAAAGGATACAGCAGTGGGGGACACCATAACCAATGCCGTTAATCCCTGCAAGGAGCCCTTGCCCGGGTATAAAAAAGTAAACTCCATGGTCTATTGCGGAATGTATCCGGCAGACGGAGCCAAGTATCCGGACCTGCGGGATGCTTTGGAAAAGCTGCAGCTGAACGATGCGGCCCTGCAGTATGAGCCGGAGACCTCTATTGCCTTAGGATTCGGCTTCCGCTGTGGATTTTTGGGACTTTTGCATCTGGAAATCATTCAGGAAAGACTGGAAAGAGAATACAATCTGGATCTGGTGACTACGGCACCCGGTGTAATTTATCGGGTATATAAGCATAACGGAGAAAGAATTGAGTTGACCAATCCCTCCAATCTGCCGGACCCCACGGAAATTGATTATATGGAGGAACCCATCGTATCTGCAGAAATCATGGTTAAGACGGAATTTATCGGGGCCATTATGGGGCTTTGTCAGGAAAGACGGGGACGCCACATCAGTATGGAATATATGGAAGAAACCAGGGCCCTTTTAAAATATGAGCTTCCCCTGAATGAGATTATTTATGATTTCTTTGATGCCCTGAAATCCCGCTCCAGGGGCTATGCTTCCTTTGATTATGAGCTGAAGGGCTATGAAAGGTCTGAGCTGGTGAAGCTGGATATTCTGATCAATAAGGAAGAGGTGGATGCGCTTTCCTTCATCGTTCACAAGGACAGCGCCTATGAGCGAGGCAGAAAAATGTGTGAAAAGCTGAAGGAGGAAATTCCCAGACACCTGTTCGAGATTCCCATTCAGGCTGCTGTAGGGGGGAAGGTTATTGCCAGAGAGACGGTTAAGGCCATGCGTAAGGACGTATTGGCAAAGTGCTACGGCGGAGACATTACCCGTAAGAAGAAGCTGTTGGAAAAGCAGAAGGAAGGCAAGAAGAGAATGCGCCAGATAGGAAGCGTGGAAATTCCCCAGAAGGCCTTCATGAGCGTATTAAAGCTGGATAACGATTAATGGTAAAGAATCAAAAGCTGGGTTTGTATGTACACATTCCCTTTTGTGCAAAAAAATGTAATTATTGTGACTTTCTTTCAGCGCCCCCCGGTGGAGGCGGTGAACAGAAGAACTATGTGGAAGCCCTCTGCCGAGAGATACGGCGGGAGGGAAAGGGCTGTGAAGCCTTCACAGTAGACACCCTGTTTTGGGGAGGGGGAACCCCCTCCCTTCTTTTAACAGAAGAGACGGAAAGGGTGATGCAGGCTTTGCGGGGAAGCTTTCGGATAGAGGATGATGCGGAGATAACGATGGAGGTAAATCCGGGGACGGTGGATAGAGCCAAGCTGGAGAGCTATCGAAGACTGGGAATCAACCGCCTGAGTATCCGCCTTCAGTCTGCCAATGATGAAGAGCTTAAGGAGCTGGGAAGAATCCACAGCTGGCAGGACTTTCTCACCACCTGGGAACTGGTCAGAGAATGCGGCTTTACCAACGTCAATGTGGATCTGATATCTGCCCTGCCCGGCCAGACAAAGGAAGGCTATGAAAATACCCTGACAAAGGTACTGTGTCTTGAGCCGGAGCATATTTCTGCCTACAGTCTGATCATTGAGGAAGGAACTCCTTTTTTTGGGCGTTTTGGCCCGGGAGGAGAAGAAGAAGACCGCCTTCCCGATGAAGAGACGGATCGGTGGATGTACGAGAGAACAGGCAGACTGCTTAAGACCCACGGGTATGAGCGCTATGAGATTTCCAATTACAGCAGACCCGGCTTTGCTTGTAAGCATAATGTGGGCTACTGGACCGGTAAGGAGTATTTGGGATTGGGACTGGGAGCCTCATCTTTAATCCACCACAGGCGATTCAGCAGAGAAAGAGACTTAGGTGCATATATCCGTAAGGTCATGACAGGAGAAGATACCACAGTCTGGCAGGAAAACCTGGGGCAGCAGGAGGAGATGGCGGAATTTATGTTTCTGGGGCTTAGGTTGACCCGGGGAATATGCCTGGAGGAATTTGAAAAAAAATTCGGAAGCAGTCTTGAAGAAAACTATGGAAAGCCCATAAGGGAGCTTAAGGAAAAGGGGCTGCTTTATGTTCCGGAAAAAGGACGGCTGGCACTTACCCAAAAGGGAGCAGATGTGAGCAACCGGGTTTTTCTGGAATTTTTGTAAGAGATGAAAAAGCTTATTGACAATTAAACATTTATCTGTTAGCATAAAACCACCGAGTGGCGAAAGCGTAAATCCAGGAGACTGGATTTGCGCTTTTTTTGTGTGATAAGAACCTATGTCCCGGGGAATTATAAATCAGCCAAAGAAC
>JBJELS010000284.1:0-6394 GCA_051879275.1 Lachnospiraceae bacterium | reverse complement strand
AGCCAAGAGGCATCAAAAGGGTGGAAAAGCTCATTCCCGGAAGAATCACGCTTAAGGCAAGGCAGCATCCGCAGAACATATACCAGAAGAAGCCCGGCACAATGCTTACAGAGAAGAAACGTAAGGAGGCCAGGAGAAAGAAGGCTGCCAGCATGGAAATAAGCATAGCCCGGAAGGAATTACGGCTTCGTCCCTGTTCTCCGGCTTCACGGTAGAGGGAAGGAAGCATACCGGCAATCAGACCGATAAAAACGCAGACAGAAGGAGAAGGGTATTTTTCCAATAAAAAAGAAAGTACATTGGCAATGCCCAAAAAGCCGATAATCCCGCCAAGCCCTATGGGAATCAGCTTTGGTACATGACTTTTAAACCGGCGGAAGGGCTCTGCCAGAAATTCCATGATGGTGGGATAAATACCAAAAACAACACAGAGGACTCCGCCGGATATCCCCGGCAGTACACCTCCAAGACCAATGAGTGAGCCCTGAAGAATTTTCAGGAAAAAAGACTGTATCATAGACACTCCTTCTGAATAATGGTTTATCTAAGCAATCTTATCCTTTTTACCATAAAATGGATGTGAAATCAATAGAAGCGCGATGAATTACAAAGGAGAAAACATAAGCTTGACAAACCCTATAAAATGCTTTAGGCTATGTATCGGGATGAATCTTACCTAACAGAGTCTTCCTTTTTATAAGTTGGTTACTTTATAACCGAAATGCGCATATTACGCAGACTTGTGAAACGGATATTTTTATGGTAATTCCCTCTAATGTTTATGGATAATCGTGCAAGCTGTGTAAGGCAGCTTGCTTTTTTTATACATTTTATGCGGGGGTGTGATATGGAAGAAAAAAGAGGACTGGATCAAAAATCGGCTCCAATTTATGAGGCTTTACAGACCTTCAGACAGATGCGGGTGGTTCCCTTTGATGTTCCCGGCCATAAGCATGGAAGAGGTAATCCGGAGCTTACGGAGTTTTTGGGAGAAAAATGTGTTACCATCGATGTAAACAGCATGAAGCCGTTGGATAACCTCTGCCATCCCATATCCGTAATTCATGAGGCGGAAATGCTGGCGGCAGACGCTTTCGGTGCGGCCCATGCCTTTTTAATGGTTGGAGGCACCACCAGCTCCGTTCAGAGTATGATCCTTTCGACCTGTAAGCGGGGAGATAAGATTATTCTGCCCCGCAATGTACATCGCAGCGTAATCAATGCATTGGTGCTTTGCGGAGCCATACCGGTATATGTAAATCCGGAGGTGGATCATCGACTGGGAATTTCTCTGGGAATGGAGAGAGAACAGGTGGCAAAGGCCATCGGAGAAAATCCTGATGCAGTGGCAGTGCTGGTGAATAATCCCACCTATTATGGAATATGCAGCGATTTAAAAGCAATTGTGAAAATGGCCCATGATGCCGGAATGCTGTGTCTGGCAGATGAAGCCCATGGAACCCATTTTTATTTTGGCGCCGGGATGCCTGTTTCTGCCATGGAGGCAGGGGCGGATATGGCCGCTGTCTCCATGCATAAAAGCGGTGGCAGCCTGACCCAGTCAAGCCTTTTGCTCATCGGCCCCAGAGTAAATGCCGGCCATGTAAGGCAGATCATCAATCTGACTCAGACCACCTCGGGAAGCTATCTGCTCATGTCCAGTCTGGATATCAGCCGAAGGAATTTGGCTCTTCGAGGGAGAGAGGTCTTTGGAAGAGTGGTCAGTATGGCGGAGTATGCCAGAGAGGAAATCAATGCCATAGGCGGCTACTATGCCTTTGGCCGGGAGCTGGTAAACGGCAATTCCATTTTTGATTTTGATCCCACGAAGCTCAGTGTACATACCCGGGATATCGGCTTGGCAGGAATTGAGGTATATGATCTGCTTCGGGATGAGTATGATATCCAAATTGAATTTGGAGATATTGGAAATATTCTGGCCTATTTATCCATTGGTGACCGGCCTCAGGAGCTGGAGCGGCTGGTCAGTGCCCTGGCAGAGATCAGGCGCCGCTTTCAGCGGGACTCCAGCGGTCTTTTAAGTCAGGAATACATAGATCCCGAGGTGGTGATGAGTCCCCAGGAGGCCTTTTATGCCAGTAAAAAAAGTATTCCCTTAAAGGATTCTGAGGGCTGTGTCTGCAGTGAATTTGTCATGTGCTATCCTCCGGGAATCCCGATTTTGTCTCCCGGGGAAAAAATCACGGCGGAGATTCTGGATTATATCGAATATGCCAGAGCTAAGGGCTGCTCCATGACCGGCCCTGAGGACCCTCAAATTCTGAGTATCAATGTATTGCAGTAGAGCTGCTTTAAAAGGGAGGAAGTCTTATGGAAATGTGGTTCAGTGAGTTTCACGCTCCCGATGTGAAACACAGCATTCGTGTAAACAGACACCTGTATTCAAAAAAAAGTGATTATCAGCAGATAGATATTTTTGAAACACCGGAATTTGGCAAGGTACTGACCTTAGACGGCAATGTCATGCTGACGGAAAGGGATGAATTTATTTATGATGAAATGATTACCCATGTGCCTATGGCAGTCCATCCCTGTATACAGGATGTACTGGTTATCGGCGCCGGAGACGGCGGTGTGGTTCGTGAGCTTGCCCGCTATGAGCAGATACGGAGAATTGACCTGGTAGAAATGGATCCTGAGGTAGTGGATGCCTGCCATACCTATCTGCCGGAAAACGCCTGCCGATTAAATGACAGCCGGGTAAATATTTATTTTGATAATGCCCTTCGGTTTATCCGCAGACGTAAGGATGAGTATGATTTAATCATTGTGGACTCCACCGATCCCTTTGGGCCCTCGGAAGGGTATTTTACCAGAGAATTTTACGGCATCTGTTATAATGCACTGCATGATGACGGAATCATGGTCAATCAGCAGGGAAGTCCCTTTTATCAGCATGATGCCCAAGCCATGCAAAGAAGCCACAAGCGGATCGTAAATACCTTTCCCATCAGCCGGGTGTATCAGGCTCATATTCCCACTTATGCAGCGGGCTATTGGCTTTTTGGTTTTGCCAGTAAAAAATACCATCCCATCGATGATTTTGATGCAATTAAATGGCTTGGCCTTAATTTAAGAACTCAGTATTACACCACCAAGCTGCATATCGGAGCCTTTTATCTTCCGGCCTTTCTGGAAAAAATGTTGGAGGAGGTAGAATAATGTTGATGAAAAATATAGAAACCTTTATTGGCTGTGATGCAGAATATCGGGAGGCCTCCATTGTCCTTTACGGAGCCCCCTTTGATTCCACCACCAGCTTTCGACCGGGAGCCAGATTCGGCCCCTCGGCCATCCGCCATGAAAGCTTTGGACTGGAAACCTACAGCCCTTACCAAAATAAGGATTTGGAGGACTGCTCCGTTTTTGACAGCGGAGATCTGGAGCTTTGTATCGGAGACAGCAGCCTTGCACTTCAGGCAATAGAAGAGAGGGCCAGGCAGATTCTTACGGATGGAAAGCTGCCTTTTTTACTGGGCGGTGAGCATCTGGTCAGCCTAAGTGCCATAAGGGCTGTTTTAAAGCAATATCCCGATCTGCATCTTATCCAATTTGATGCGCATGCAGACTTAAGGGAGAACTATCTGGGGGCCGAACTAAGCCACGCCTGCGTTATGCGAAGGGCCCATGAGCTTATGGGGGACGGACGCATCCATCAGTTTGCCATTCGCAGCGGTGAAAAAAGTGAATTTGTCTTTGCAAGGCAGCATACCGATTTGCATCCCTTTGATTTTTCCGGCCTTAAGCAGCTGGTTTCTTCCTTAAAAGAAAAGGGCACCCCGGTATATTTTACCATTGATCTGGACTGTCTTGACCCTTCAGCCTTTTCGGGTACGGGTACCCCGGAGGCGGGGGGAGTTACCTTTAAGGAGCTTTTGGAAGCCATTTTACTGGTTTGTGAAACCAACGTGGTGGGGGCAGATATTAATGAGCTTGCTCCCATGCTGGATACCTCCGGGGTATCTACAGCCACTGCCTGTAAGGTGCTTCGTGAGATGCTGCTTGCACTGTCAAAATAAGAATACAAATATGCTGCTGTTATGCGGCTGAATGGAGGATATGATGAGCAGAGTATTAATCATCGGCTGCGGCGGTGTTGCCTCCGTTGCCATTCGGAAATGTTGTCAGGTAAGTGAGGTTTTTACCGAAATCTGTATTGCCAGCAGAACCAAATCCAAATGTGATGAGCTGGCGAAAGCCCTGGAGGGGAAAACGGCTACCAAAATCACTACCGCTCAGGTAGATGCAGATGAGGTAAATCAGGTAATCGATTTAATTAACAGCTATAAGCCGGATCTGGTTATGAATATAGCCCTTCCTTACCAGGATTTGACCATTATGGATGCCTGTCTGGCCTGTGGAGTAAACTACATGGATACGGCTAATTATGAGCCGGAGGATACAGATGATCCCAAGTGGCGGGAAATCTATGAGAAACGCTGTAAGGAAGCCGGTTTTTCCGCTTATTTTGACTACAGCTGGCAATGGGCCTATAGGGAGAAATTTGAGCAGGCAGGACTTACTGCACTTCTTGGCTGTGGCTTTGATCCGGGAGTGACCCAGGCTTATTGTGCTTACGCCAAAAAGCATGAATTTGATACCATTGATACCATCGATATTCTGGACTGTAACGGCGGAGACCATGGCTATCCCTTTGCCACTAATTTTAACCCGGAGGTGAATCTTCGGGAGGTTTCCGCACCGGGAAGCTACTGGGAGAATGGTCATTGGGTGGAGATTCCTGCCATGAGCATTAAACGGGAGTATGACTTTGATGGTGTGGGAAAGAAGGATATGTATCTTCTTCATCATGAGGAGATTGAATCTCTGGCCAGGAATATTCCTGAGGTAAAGCGGATTCGCTTCTTTATGACCTTTGGAGAAAGCTACCTGACCCACATGAACTGTTTGGAAAATGTGGGTATGCTTTCCACTACTCCGGTTAGCTTTGAAGGGCAGGAGATAGTGCCGATTAAGTTTTTAAAGGCCCTGCTGCCGGACCCTGCAAGCCTGGGGCCTCGTACCCATGGCAAGACCAATATTGGCTGTATTTTTACCGGAAAAAAGGACGGCAGAAAGAAAACCTACTACCTCTACAATATTTGTGATCATCAGGAATGCTATCGTGAGGTGGAGAGTCAGGCCATCAGCTATACCACCGGTGTACCGGCCATGTGCGGTGCTTTGATGCTTTTAACCGGTGAGTGGAAGAAGGCCGGGGTATATACGGTGGAGGAATTTGACCCCGATCCCTTTATGGCAGCTCTGGACAAGTATGGACTTCCCCGCCGGGAGAATCGTAATCCGGTTTTAGTAGACTGATCATCAGGAAAGAAGAAAGAAGAAAAACCATGAATAAAGAAACAGACAACAGGCCGCCTTTTGCGGCCTTTGCCGGTAAAGAGCCGGAAAATATCTTTGCCCATCTGCCCAGTCCCTGCTACATGATTGATGAAGGACAGCTCCATCATAATGGGCGTATTCTGGCTTCGGTTGCCAAACGTACCGGCTGTAAAATTCTGCTGGCCCAGAAGGCCTTTTCCAACTATGATTTTTATCCTCTGCTGGCAGAATATCTTGCAGGAACAGAGGCGAGCGGCCTGTTTGAAGCAAAGCTGGGAAAAGAGAAAATGCCCCATAAGGAGGTACATGTATTCTGCGGTGCCTATCGCGAGGATGAGTTTGAAGAGCTGCTTAAGACGGCTGACCATATCGTCTTTAATTCACCGGGGCAGCTAAAACGATTCGGCTTTTGGGCAAAGAAGGCAGGAAAAAGCCTGGGGCTTCGCATTAATCCGGAGTGCTCGACACAAAAAGGACATGAGATCTATGATCCCTGTGCAGCCGGAAGCCGTCTGGGAACCACTTTGCAGCTTTGGAAGAAGGAAATGACCAAGGAGCTGGTGGATTTACTGGACGGCCTGCATTTTCATACTCTTTGTGAGCAGGATTCAGATGCTCTGGAAACGACATTGGAAGCCATAGAAGAGAAATTTGGCTTTGTTTTACCCGGGATGAAGTGGCTGAATATGGGGGGAGGACACCATATTACCCGTCCCGGATATGATGTGGACAGACTGGAGTGCTGTATCATTAAAGTTCGGGATAAATATGGTCTGCAGATTTATCTGGAGCCGGGGGAGGCCTGTGCCCTGAATGCGGGTTTTTTCCTTAGCCGGATTTTGGATATTGTGGAAAACGGAGAATACCGGATTGCCATTCTGGATGGCAGTGCAGCCTGCCATATGCCGGATGTAATTGAGATGCCCTATACACCGCCTTTATACAAAGCCGATGAAAAAGGGGAAGAGTCCGCAGCAGGCCTGTATACCTATCGTCTGGCGGGGCCTACTTGTCTGGCAGGAGACATCAT
>JBJELS010000283.1:0-6523 GCA_051879275.1 Lachnospiraceae bacterium | reverse complement strand
ATAGTCTTCTCTTCCTACTGCAAATGCACATTCTTTTATGAGGGAAATACTGCTTTTTATCTCTGAACTTGCTTTTGAGAAATCAAAATCATTATTATTAGATAGAATATCCCTTAGTTCAGTTAATTTTCTATATCCCTTTCCAATCGCAGGATCTTTATAGAAATTTTCTTCTATCTTGAGAGTAAGATCATCTATTTCTCCAAGAGCTAAACTGATGTCCGCATCTATTCCCTCAACCTCTTTAGCATTAAGAGAACCCGAAGCTGCCTCTTCAAACATTACACAACAATTATCTAAATACTCAACTATGGTTGGGATAACTTTCCATCCATAACTTTTTGCTTCTTTCATAGCTTGTAATCTCTCATCATTAAAATAGGGGTCTTTTGCCATTCTTTTTCTGGTTTCATTATAAGAATCCATCTTTCTTCACTACTCCTTTCTCTTTATGCGACGTCGCATAACCTATCTTGCTTCATCTCTGTTATGCTCAGGCTCCTTTCCCTGTTCTTTCTGTTTCAGAGCTTCTTTATTCTTACTTAGCTTATCTATAATGGAATTATTTTTTCCCTTTTCTTCCTCTATTTCTACGGCTGTGGGTCGATTGGCATATAAAGTTTTCTCTGCTTCTTCAAAGGTATCAAAGCCGCCCGTTGAGGACATATAACGGCCATTATCCTCATTGTAGCCGTAGTTATTGAAATACTTTCCGTTGGAAGCCTGCACAATGGCAATGGTTTCGTCGTTGGACGACTGGTAACGGGCAATGACCTTATCATGAAAAAAATTTTCTTCTTTTCCTACTTTTTGATTTTTTTCCTGTATCATAATTTCTTTCTCCTTTCCTTTCTCCTTCCTTAAAAATCTTCCGCTTTATTTGTGGTTGTTATGTTTAATCTATAAAAACGGGCTTTTCCCGTAATAAAAATAAACCGGACTTTCTCCGGTGTGCTTCTGCCTTAACCACCTCCTTTTAGACACAAAAAAGCAGGCCGAATTGGTCTGCTTTATCATTCATCAAATATTGTCTGATTGATTCTTTTCGTCACCCATACTTTTCCCCTTTTCTTCTCCTATTTGCTTATGCGACGTCGCATAAAGAAAAAAGACCAATTACACTTTGTAATCAGTCTCGTTAATATATGTTTCTAATTTATATTGAAAATTTAAAGAATATTGACTATAATAAAGATATAAAGAGAGTAACCGCCCACAAAGTGGTTAGCCTATTGAATGCTTATAAATAAGTCACTCCGCCGGCTAAGACAGGAGTGGCTTATTTATTTTCGCTTGTTGTTCCTATCTATATAGGCAAGCAGTGCAATTAGGAACGAACCGCCTAAAAACATCAGGCTAAAGATTTCGTATATATCCATTAGCACCACCTCCCTTCTTTTGTAAGTACGGGAGGCTACCACTCTGTACACAGTTACTCTAAAAAAAGTATACTCGATACTATTCTATATATCAACATTAACCTTTATGCGACGTCGCATAAAATTTAAACAACTGATTTTATTTTTGTATTTCCTTTCATGATGACCTCTCCCGGCTTTGATGTCATTACCTTGTAGCAGAGAGTATCTTTGGGGAAATCATCTTCAAAGGGAACCTTATTATTTCCGACACAGAGTAGCCCCTTTCCCGGCTCCCCACTCTGAATATATCCCATTTCTTCTTCCGATAAATCAAGGTGTGCTGCTAAAATTCTGGCATCATCACCGGCCTGATTCAGCAGCATAATAAAGTTTGTGGTGTCCAGGATATTCTGGATTTCCTGGCTGCGAAATAAATCCTTGACATTTTGGGTAATGCCCGTAGGAATTCCATACCATTTTCTGAATCTTTTCCATATATCAATACTGTAAGCTGCCGTATTCGGATACCTGAGGAAAATATGAAATTCGTCCATGTAAACCCTGGTATAGATTCCTCTGGTACGATTGAGCTTAACTCTATCCCATATCGTTTCCTGAATAATCAGCATGGAAATATCTCTTTGATTAGGATCAATATCCTTTAAATCAAAGCAGACAAGCCTGGAATTGATGTCAACATTCGATCGGTTATTAAAATAACCTAATGACCCGGAAACGTATCTGGATAGTGCAATAGACAGATTTAGACCAATTTCCTTCATTTCATCCGGCATATTTCTCAACTCATTATATAAGTCTTCAAATACCGGCATATTTTCTGCTGTTGGATTGGCAGCATAGCGTAGATATACCTTTTTACAGGCATGATCAATCACTCCTATTTTGTCTTTATCCAAGCTTCCATTTTTCCCCAACATCTGTTCACACAAGGAGACAATAAAGCTCATTTTTTCGGAAATCGGTTCATACTCCTTATCATCTTCATTTCTGGCAAAGAGATTGATTTCCATAGGGTTAATGTGTTCTCTGGAATTTAAAGCAATTTTTATTACCTGCCCTCCCAAAAGCTTAACCAGCCATCGATATTCTCCCTCAGGATCAATAATCATGATATGATCATCTGTTTTAAGAAAAACATCGAATATTTCTCGCTTAATCGCAAATGTTTTTCCAAATCCCGGTTGTCCCAGAACAAGCGAATTACCGTTGACCAGTTTCTTTTTATCAACCATAATCACGTTATTTGACAAGGAGTTCATTCCATAATACTGGCCATTACTGTTATAAAGTTCTTTTGTCGTAAATGGAATAAATATTGCCATATCCGTTGTAGTAAAGGTTCTCTTTACCTCTACTGTATTGATTCCCAGCGGAAGTGAGCTCATATAGCCCTGCTCCTGCCGATTATCCAAACGAACCAGCTTACACTGGTATCCGGTAATGATATTGTTTAATTCAAAAATATTATCCTCCAGCTCCTTTCTTGTGGCTGCCGTCTGAATAACCAATATGGTTGCATTAATCAAATTTTCATCTTTACTTTGTACATCCTGATAAAGCTTATCTCCCGCCCTCTGATAGGCTAAAAGCTCCGGTGGCAAAAGATCCATATCATACCCGCCTTGCACAGCACCCTTTTGCTGATTGATAATCATCTTCTGTATATCAGAAACATTATCCTTTGCCAGATCGATTGCCTTATTACGAGGCAAAGCTTTGCCATGGATAGAAATCCATACATTACTGTTAATGTTCAGAATATCCCAGATAATCCGATCATCCATATCATTGGCAAAGATCTGAATATAGCTTGCAGCACCAATCCGTTCTCCTGATTTAAAGTATTTTGTAGCGTTAAATCCCGGAGCCGGTTTAAAGGAAAAGCTGCTGGGTGCAATAAAATCTTTACTGGACAATCCGGTCTTAACAGACAGATCAAAATTCCATAGAAGCTTATCCTTTGTTCCCGGATGAAATATCCGATGCAGCAGCTCCAGTCTTTCATATCCCTTTAATACCTTGCACTTGCTACCTAATTTTTTAAAATATTTTTCTAATTGCTTGGTAATTTTACTCAGCTGACGTTTAGCCGTTTTATAGTCAATCGCTTCAATACCATAGGTTAGATAACGTACTTTTTGTAAATTGTTCGTTCCTTTGCTAAACTGCTGAATCTGCATTTCTGAATATTCTTTACTAACAGCCTTTATCGGCTTACTATCACTTTCTTTTATAGGAATCAGGAAATCCTTAGCATATTCTTCTTTGTTCATCTCCATATTTCCGTAGTTAAGCTGAAAGGTTACTTTCTCATCAAAAAAATTAATTAAGGAACACCATCGCTCAAACAATATATCCTTTGGATCATTATCCAATAGCTGATAGGTAATATCTTCAAAGCTTATTGTTTGGGTGAAATACCCCGGTGCCGACTCAAATATACCATCCTCATAGGGAATCTCATAGGGAATGGTTTCCTGAGCACTTGCAGGAATTTCACCATGAAGCTTCGCCTTTTTCACAGCCTTCTCCAATTCCTTTTTTATCTGTCGATCCACAGGCCCCTTCATGGGGATCATGATTTTTTTCTTCCCTACTTTTATCTCACTATGCTCCCCGGAGGCTTTGATTCGTTTAATTTCCTCCCGGGACTTACCTTTATACACGATTTTTTCAACCTCCTCTCTGAACCGTTCTTCTTTTAGCTGTAAGTCATACAAATTTTGTGTTTCATAAGGTCTATCCGTATTTCTGATAAAATATGTTTCATAGAAAAACCAAATATGCTTTTCTATATACATTCCGTCCTTTTTATAAAGAAGGATAAAAGCAATGGGAAGAGCAAAAAGCCCCATTCCCATTCCTGATAAAAATATATCCAAACCAAACCTTATCTTTAGTAAAAAGAAAACCGAGAGTCCTACAAGCCCGGCACTGCCAAAGGCGATTAACTGTCTCTTGGTCAAGCCAATCCCGGAAATCGGCTTTTTTACTTCCGAAAAGTCTTTCGTCATCGTAACATATGCCAATTTTTCACCATCCTTTTAATGCGCATTGAATATGCTGGAAGAAATATTTCCAGATTTAGATAATAGAATAATTAATGCAGCTCCTGCTCCGCACATCATCGTCATCATCTCCATAAAGTCGCTGCTGGAGATACTATTAACAATCCCTCCGTAAATGGAAATAATCAGCAACATAAAAAATCCCTGGAAGCCTAAGGCCATTATCTTCCTTGTATAATTCATTCCCATCTGTCCCCAGTCCTTATTGAAAAATGTAGCAAAAGGAATGGAGGCTGGCACGGCAAAGATAAGCATTTCCAGAAACCAAACCATTACCTGCAGATAAATAATCACTGCACAGACATAACAAATCACTAAGCTGAGACACAAAATCAATAGGACACCCAAAAGCTGAATGATCATTCCGATTTCATAGACTTCTTGCGATGCCGGAATAATGTCATTTAGGGTTTTGTCAGCCCCAAAGTTTGCCGATGAAGAAATTCCCGCAAGCCTAGCGATGGCAAAATTACCGATAGAATAGATTCCCAGTACAATTTCAAAGGATTTTGTACAAACCCAAAGACAGATGGCAAACTTCATCAGGGTAAGAAGCATCTGATCAGGACGTATATGCTGCATCTGATTACTGTCCTGGCACATCCTGACCAGCTCCCATGCAAAGATAAAAATAATGATACAGCCGGCAATGGGTATACAAACATTTTCAGCAACCGTGCGAACTAGGGAAAATGCACCTCCATTCCAGCTTTCAATACTTTGTCCGAGATTTCCCGCTGCTTCGCTGATACGATAGTTAAGTGTATTAAAGATATTATTGTAAATATTATCACAGGATCCATATAAGCCTTCGTATAGGCCCTGTAATATCTTCTGCCCTAAATTATAGGCAAACTCACTGACTCCATCGAACATGTAACTTATCCTCTCTCACTCTCTCATTAAGCCTTGAAAAAATTCATGATTTGCGGTACTAATAGTGTTCCCACCAGAATAATTCCGCCTCCTCCTACGATTTTACTCATCCCTTCATCCTGAGCTCCGGAGTTTTGTTGAGATTTACCCTCCGACAGCTTTATTATGCCGGAAATAGCAATACCACCTCCAAACAAAGTAACAATAAGTGAAGCATAATCGATAATCAGTTGTAAAAATTCCATTTTTTAATCCTCCTAAAATAAAAATACCTCCCGTAATCGGAAGGTTCACTCTAGTTACATTACTTAATTTCTTATTTAGTTTTTACTACCCTATACAGGTCGTTTGCTTTAAAATGTATTATCACATCCTCCTTTTCCTTAAGTTTTTTTCTATATTTTTGAAAATCAAAAATATTCCTTTCATCTGCATCCCCAGTGTATTTGAAATTTGGATGCTTAGTCGCATCATATTTATCACTAAAGAATGGGGGTAACCCGGAAATTCTTACGATGCACTTATCTCTTTCCATTACATTTAATTCGTACATCGTCTTCAACTTTCGACCAGTTTTCTGGTAGTTAATACCGGTACTATCCTGATTGCTATATGTCTTCGATTGATTCCAAAGATCAATTGTTTCATCTCCCAGCATTTCTTCCAATTCCTTTATGGTTGACTTTTCCTGACCTCCCAAAAACACAGAAGAATCACAGTTACCAATAATCGTTTCTGCATCATCTTTATAATTTGCTTTTAACTGACTTTGTGTTTGCAAAAGTAATATTACAGACATCAATCTACTTCGGATAGTAGCAATCAAAATGTGAAAATCCGGAATCTTCCCAATATTTGCAAACTCATCTAAAATAAACTGTACCGGTGTCTTTAGCTTACCTCCCATCTTCTTATCCGCCTGATAGCAAAGTACATTAAACATCTGCGTAAACATGATAGCCGGAATAAAATTAAAGCTTTTATCGGTATCGGAAATAATGACATAAAGTATTGTCTTTTGCCCTTCATTACCGTAGGTATCGATTTCCAGTTCATCGTATTTTATCAGCTCTGCTACTTCCGGAATATCAAATACAGATAGCATTGCTCCAAGAGTTATTAAAATAGATTTTGCAGTTTTCCCTGAAACAAAATGTCAATAGTTTTTTCATCAAAAAAGGCACTTTTTCGTGTCAA
>JBJELS010000282.1:0-6526 GCA_051879275.1 Lachnospiraceae bacterium | reverse complement strand
GCTGGGGCGGCCGTTGTCTGGCGAATATTTTTCGACTACAAGGTCATAAATGAAGTTCCAGTCAATTGCCTTGTCTATGATTCGTAGAAGGTGATTGTGTGGAACCATGTCATCCATGCAAAGAAACTATACCTGTTCTCTTTTTTTATCTGCATTCTGGGTCATCATGAGTAGAAATACCTGCCTTGATTTGATACTTTTATTATAGCAGAAAATCACCAAAAAGTCCGCATAAATACTGATGTTTACGGTGTTTGGCACAGAAAAATCCCGCACAAGAGTGCGGGACTTTGTCTACAGTCTGAATCACCGTTTTATAAAAACGGTGATTTTATCATTGTCAAAACAAAATATATATGTTATATTGATAAAAAGCAAATTTTCTTTAGTTGAATCTAAGAAAACCGGAATTCAAAAACCATGGTTTTCCCAGTCCTGTCAACATTTCTTAAGCAGGCTCTTCCTGCTCCCATCAGAAAATTCGTGCTTTTGAATACCCGTTTGAGCAGGAGTTTTCTGAAAAGAAATCTCCTGAGAGAAAAAGAAAAGGAGGTTTCATGAACAAAGAACTGAATAACCAATACCATTCTCCTGTATGCGCCGGCCTGCATATTATGCTGGAAGCGGAAGAAGAGCAGCTGATTTACGAAAAAGAGCATATGCTGGGGACGGGGTCTAAGTCCATTGACTGTCTGATTATCAAAAAGGAAAAAACCTTTTCGATTAAAACCGATATCGGACAAATTTTCAGAGGGCATAATCTGGTTGAAATCAAGGGCTACAAAGATACTCTGAGTGTAGATAAATACTATAAGGCTTTAGGATATGCATTTTTCTACAAGGCAGATGGAGTAAAAGCTGACAGTATTGACATTGAAGACATTACCCTTACCTTTATCTGTACCTATATGCCTACTAAATTATTGAAGCACATGAAAAGGGTATGGAAAATCGAATGTGTGGAGAAATGGAAAGGGATTTATTACCTGGAAGGCTTCGTTATTCCCATGCAGCTAATTGTAGCATCCAGACTGGATAAGAAAGAAAAGTATCTGCTCAGGAACCTGCTAATGCCCCTGAGAGAAGAAGAGCAGCTGCAGAAAATCTATGATTCCTATGGGAAGCACCGAAATAATAAATATTATGAAGAAGTAATCAATTTTATTATTTATAAAGACAAAGAGTTTATAAGGAGGAAGAGTGAAATGGTACAAGTGGCGGAAGGATTAAGAGAATTTATCTATGAAGCAGCAGAAGAAAAGGCTCAGGACATGGCTAAGAGAATGGCTCAGGACATGGCTCAGGACATGGCTCAGGACATGGCTCAGGACATAGCTCAGGACATAGCTCAGGACATAGCTCAGGACATGGCTAAAGACATAGCTAAAGAAACATTAAAAGAAAAAGCAAGAGAAAAGGCTGTTGAAATGCTGGAGGATGGACTTTCCTGTGAAAAGGCCAGTAAATATTCCGGACTTACCATTGAAGAAATTAAAGTTCTTCAGAAGGAACTGCTTCAATCAATGTAAGCCGGAAATGACAAATTAAAGAACGAAAAGAAAGGGTAATTATTCTTACCATTAGAAAAGGATTGGGGTAAGGTAATTACCCTTTTATACTATCCCCCATTCCTTATAATATTCCAGATAGGATTTATCCGGATCCATGATGATATTTTGATGAAGGCTGCGTCCCTGAACGTACTTGTGATAGTCTTTATAACGAGTAGTAAGTATCTTATCATATTCTGCCGGGACGGGAACGCTTAAATACTCAAAGGACAGATACAGGGTATTTTCAAACCATGCTTTTGGATAGCGAAGAGCGGGATACTTAAGCATGGATGTAATTAAACCCAAATAAGGGGAAGCATTAAACTGAGCGGCAACAAAGGCTTCAAACTGCCGGAATCTGTCTCTTAGGGGCATAGAGATCAAATCCTTAAGAATATCTCTGGTAAGGTTGGCAGGATATTCAGGAGTATTAATTATTTTTTGAATTAAATCAGGGTTAGTAATAGAAGTCCAGATTTCCTTTTCAATAAGCTCAATATTAGTAGTTTCCGGTGGGTAGCAGCCATCTAAAGGAAAAATATCAACAAAAATACCCTGATGGGCTGCTGCATTTTCACAGTATTTCAATTCAATGGCTGTGGTACGCTCATCCCGAATTTTGGAAAAAGCAGAGACTATACTATCGGTATAAACATCCTGAAAAAAGTAAAACTCCGGAAGCTCATCATGTATAATAAGCTTAAGCTTCTCGTAGTCCGGACGGAACATAATAATATCCAGATCATCATCCCAGGGAATAAAGCCCTGATGTCTTACGGCACCCAATAAAGTTCCGTAGCCTACAAAATAAGAAAGGTTATGACGCCGGCATATTTCATCAAAAAGGGATAAAATTTCCAACTCCACTGCCCAGATTTTCTTTTGCTTTTCAGTAACCAGATAATCACAGCGGATTTCTTCATGGTAAAAATCAGAATCAAGTTTTGTCATAATCAAATATTTCCCCTTACATATAATGACTAATTATAGCATGATTTTTGCTTATTAGAAGTCTTTTTAACAACTTTCCCGGCGAATTAGCTTTGCTGGAAACTCAACTCTAATATTTTCGGAATGTCCCTTTGCGATTCGATCCAATAAAATCTTAACGGCCATTTTTCCCATATCTTTTCCGGGCACTTGAATGGTTGTTAATAAAGGTGTTACTTTCTCTGCTTCTTCAATATTATCAATAGAAATAATATCTATTTTACGGTTGTTATTCCTTTTAAATTCTCCATATGCGTGAAGCGCACCTATTGCGGTTATATCATTCGCACATAATACCGCCTCTATATCCTGCTGCTCCAGAAGCTTCTTCATAGCTGAATATCCCGTATCCCTCGTCTGTAAAGTAGGAAAGATGTAAGAATAGTTAATTGGTATCCTATTCTTAATTAAAATATCGCAATATCCCACATATCTAGCCTCATAGGTACAATCGCCTATATAACCAATCTTTGCATGCCCCTTTCCCATTAAATAGTCCATTGCTTTCTCGGCCGCCTTCCTACCATCGCATATTATTTCGTCTATTTCGAACAGGGTTGGATTTCGGTCTATTGCGACAATATTTCTGCTTTTTTCTTTTATTTTCATTATTAATTTATCTGAACTTCTCCCTAAAAGAATATAGCCATTTTCATCAGGGATTTCCTTTCCCATTAATTCATTTGCTGTAAAAAAACAATCGATTATACATCCTTGTGCAAATACTTCCTGCTCTACACTTCTATACAGTTCCTCAAAAAATGGATCAATTTTCAAGGAGTCAAATCTCCCTAACACTACTGCAAATTTTTTTCTCTGTTTATATTCTTTATTTGTATTTCCCTTTTGTAAGTTACGCGCATTTTCATTTGGAATATAATGAATTTCTCTTGCAGCCGCCCATATTTTCTCTTTTATTTTATCTGATGCACAATTATATTCCTTATTATTCAAAACCCTGGAAACTGTTGATATAGATACATTTGTCATTTCTGCAATTTTTTTTAATGACATAACTTTTCTCCCGTGATTATCTTAGCTTTTCTTTATGAAAACGTTTGTCTAATATATACTTTAGTTTTTTGAATTTTATGTATATAATAAACTTGTTTTACATTATTTTACAGAATATAACATAATTATACAATATTTATCGGAGGTATTTTATGAAAAAAATAAGTGCAAACGTTTGCTTGTTGTTCTTAATAATAATTTTGTTTTTGACCGGATGTACATCCAACACTTCAAATACCACTTCCGTGCGTATTGGTTATTTTGCCAATATTACTCACGCACAGGCTCTTGTAATGAAAAACTCAAATACCTTGGAGAATATCTTGGGTGATACATACAACATATCCTGGACTGCATTTACAGCAGGGTCTTCTGAAGTAGAAGCTTTATTTGCCGGAGCAATCGACATAGGCTATATAGGACCCGTACCGGCAATCAATGGCAATGTAAAATCTAACGGTGAAATCACTATTATTGCCAATGCTGCGGATGCAGGGGCTGTTTTAGTAAAAGCTGCTGATTCTTCCATTGCTTCTATATCTGATCTTGATGGGAAAACAGTAGCCATTCCTCAGATTGGAAACACCCAGCATCTATGTCTCTTAAACTTATTATCAGAGAACGGACTTTTCCCTGTTTCAGAGGGTGGAACAGTAGAAATCGTTGCAGTGGATAATTCTAATCTCCAAAATATGTTTGATCAGGGAAATATTGATGCAGCACTTGTACCAGAACCCTGGGGTACTATTTTAACTGCATCCTATAATATTGATATCCTGCTTGACTATGAAGATATTTATTTAAATGGTAATTATCCAGTAGCTTTAGTCGTTGTTAGAAACGAATTTATGGAAAAATATCCGGAAGCGGTAGCCTCCTTTTTAGAAGCACATATAGCCGCTACAAATGAAATTAATACTGGCCTGGAGACTTCAGTCAATACGATTATTTCCGAAATAGCTAATGTTACTGGCAATACTTACGATAAGGATGTAGTGCTAAGTGCGTTTTCTAAGACTAATATTACTACAAACTTGAATATTGATGCCTTGTATTCATTTGCCCAAACCGCATACAAACAGGATTTTATAAATGAGCTTCCAAATCAGGAGCTGGTCGATACATCTCTACTAGAAAATTTACTGAAATAGGGGGTTATTATGCCATTAGAATTGAGAAATGTTTCCCGCACTTTTGATAATTCCATAAAAGAAACCCTGAAAGATATTTCTATAACAATTGAAGACGGCGAATTTGTTTGTATTGTAGGGCCTTCCGGCTGTGGAAAATCCACTCTATTGAATATTATTTCCGGGCTGGACCGTCCCACTTCCGGTGAATTGTATTTAAACCATGTAAAGATTACCGGTCCCAGTGCTGAACTTGCAGTTATGTTTCAGGAACATGCACTCTACCCCTGGCTCACAGTCATAGAAAATGTAAAATTCGGTATGAAGCTTGCCCGTCTTCCTAAAAAGGAACAGGAAAAAAAAGCTGAATATTACTTAAGAATGGTTCAGCTTTGGGATTTTCGTAATTATCGAATTCATGAAATTTCCGGCGGTATGCGTCAGAGAACTGCCCTAGCACGAGCACTTTGTCTGGATAGCCCCGTTCTCCTAATGGATGAGCCATTTTCTGCTTTAGACAAGCAGACTATAAACAAACTTCGTTCTGATTTGGAGCAAATTTGGGAGGAAACAAAAAAGACAATTATTTTTGTTACCCATAGTGTAGAAGAAGCTGTATTTTTAGCAAACCGCATTATTGTACTTTCCGATAATCCGGGATCTATCAAGAATATTTTTACAGTTGACTTATCGCGTCCAAGGAAAATTGATTCCAAATCTTTTTTAGAAGTTCGTCATAAAATTCTATCCTGTGTAGAAAGAGAGGTTGAAAAATTTGCACAAGAAGAATACGATAAACACTAAGTTACGGGGGATATTGTTTTTTATTTTACTACTGCTTTTATGGCAAGTTATTTATATACTGGGCACCTCTGTTTTTGCCTGGTGGAAACCGTACGCCCTCCCATATCCTAGAGGTGTTCTGAATCGTTTAGTGAAACTTGCTTTGAATGGCACACTCATCCGTGCCACTTTATACAGTTTAAAGCGTGCGTTAATAGGCTTTTCAATTTCTCTTATTATTGGAACCGGACTAGGTCTATTAATTACGATTTCCGGCTATTTACGCTGTTATTTAAAGCCGCTCATTTCCGGTATACAATCGCTGCCCAGCATCTGTTGGGTACCATTTGCAATTTTGTGGTTTGGATTAGAAGAATCCTCTATTATTTTCGTAATTGTAATCGGTTCTACTTTTAGTGTCGCCCTTGCAATAGAAAATGCTATTCAAATGATTCCGCCTATTTATACTAAAGCAGCTCGCACCATGGGGGCTACTCAGTCACAGCTTTACAAAGATGTCATTTTTCCGGCGGCGCTTCCCGGTTTTCTTGCAGGTTTAAAACAATCATGGTCCTTTTCCTGGAGAGCATTGATGTCCGGAGAGGTTATGTCTGCCTATGTGGGTCTTGGATATACTCTAATGGCAGGACGGGATATGGCAGATATTAACCAGGTTACTGCAATTATGCTTGTAATCATTTTGGTTGGGATGGTTGTTGATAAACTTATCTTTTCCAATCTGGAAAAGCACATATTACATAAACGAGGATTATCAAATCGGTAATCTGTATGATATAAATATATAATCTAAAGAAATATTTATAATTAGCCGATAACAAATAAAGTAAAACTAAAGAAAAACCAGGGAAGGTTGGGAAATATCATGGAAGATAGAGAATAGGAACTAAAGCATATTATTACTTTTTGTTAATAAATTTTAGTTCCTGTTTTTTATTTATGATTTAAGAGGAGAGTATAATAATATGAGCGAACTTTCACACTTGGATGAATTGGAAGCAGAAGCAATCTACATTATCAGAGAAGTTGCGGCAGAAT
>JBJELS010000281.1:0-6549 GCA_051879275.1 Lachnospiraceae bacterium | reverse complement strand
GAGTGACCTGTGTAGTGGCATTTACAGAGGCCGCAGCCTGATTCTGGACTGTGGAGCCGGTCTGATTACTTTGCGCAGCGGTCTGGGAGTCACTCTGATTGCTTTGTGCAGCGGTCTGGGAGCCGGAAACGGTGGCATTGGAATCCTCCTGAACGGCAGCAACACCGGGAGCAGTATAGGGAACGGCTTCTCCGGTATTGGGATCAAGGGTAACCAACTCACCGGTTTCAGGATCAATGAAAACCTGAATGTAATTGGCAGCGGGATTAGTATCTGCAGTGGGAGCAGTCTGCTGAGGAGTAGGGCTCTGCACAGCAGTCGTTTCCTGAGCCCGGGCGGTATTGGAAGCAGAGGAGCAGGCAGTTAAGGTAAAGGACAAGCCTAATAAAGTAATTAAAATTTTTGTTCTGTTTTTCATCTTATATTATCTCCTTTGTATATATATTGGTTTAGCTTGATGGTATCAGAATAATGACTGAACATTAAAATTCAATTAAAAGGAAAAAAATTAAAGAGATTTTATTTTATCACTCAGTACAGCCTTCAGCATTTTCCTGTGTAAAAAGAGATGAAGACCGATAGAGGCTATGGTCAGGTAGGCTGTAAATTCATGGATGGCCTCCCAAAAGTGTCTGTTAGGAGTATATAGAGAAGGGAAAACATCTCTGGAAATAAACAGACCGATTACAATGGTGCAGGAAGCGGAAACGAGAAGAAGCCCGTTTGCTAAATAGCGCCATAGGATTGAGAAGTTCTTTTGGGTAAAAATTGCCGTAATTTCTGTTTTGATTTTACGCAGATTATAGCCAAGATGGATGAGGGCTAAAAGAGCGATGAAAAGTCCCAGCAGTTCATGCCAGAAATCCTCATCGAAAAAAAGCATAAACAGCCACAGTAATGCCATAAAAATGTCAAAATAAATTTTTGCAGTGAGTTTTTTCATTATTGTTATTCCTTTCGTTATTTCTTTTTCATACTTCTTTTGTACTTTATTACTTTGCAAAAAAGAAAATAACTGTCAAAGATTAAAATAGAATTAAAAAAAGCGGAAAAGATAAAAATCTAAAAAAATTATTAAATTGAACAAGTGAAGAAAACAAAAGAAAAAAAGAGAAATAATGAGATAATAAGAGAAAATATGATTTATCAAAAGTTCAGTTGGTTTGCACGCGAATAAAGAAAATCCTAATATATCCATTAGAGTTAGCACTCAATACAAAAGAGTGCTAACAAACAACAAAAATCAAGCTATTTCGATAAGACGAAGACAGGAGGAATCATTATGAAATTAGTACCTTTAGGTGACAGAGTTGTATTAAAGCAGTTAGTGGCTGAAGAGACCACCAAATCCGGCATCGTTTTACCCGGACAGAGTAAGGAGAAACCCCAGCAGGCTGAGGTGATTGCAGTAGGACCCGGCGGAGTGGTAGACGGTAAGGATATTAAGATGGAAGTAAAAGCCGGTGACCAGGTAATCTATTCCAAATATTCCGGAACCGAAGTGAAGCTGGATGAGGATGAATACATTGTAGTAAGACAGTCTGATATTCTGGCAGTAATCGAGGCATAAGATTCATAACCATATTAAATTTATTTGATAACAGGAGGATATTCATCATGGCAAAAGAGATTAAATACGGAGCAGAAGCCCGTGCAGCATTAGAAGCCGGTGTAAATCAGCTGGCAGATACCGTAAGGGTAACTTTGGGACCCAAAGGAAGAAACGTAGTTCTTGACAAATCCTTCGGAGCACCTCTTATTACCAACGATGGTGTAACCATTGCAAAAGAGATTGAATTGGAAGATGCTTTTGAAAACATGGGTGCACAGCTGGTTAAGGAAGTGGCAACCAAGACCAACGATGTGGCAGGTGACGGTACGACTACCGCAACGGTTCTGGCACAGGCTATGGTACATGAAGGAATCAAGAATCTTGCGGCAGGAGCCAATCCCATTATTTTAAGAAAAGGAATGAAGAAGGCTACAGACTGTGCGGTAGAAGCAATTGCCAAAATGAGCTCTCCCATCAAGGGAAAGGATCATATTGCAAGAGTAGCAGCTATCTCTGCCGGGGATGACAGCGTAGGACAGCTGGTAGCGGATGCCATGGAAAAGGTGTCCAATGATGGGGTGATTACTATTGAAGAGAGCAAAACCATGCTGACCGAGTTGGATCTGGTAGAAGGTATGCAGTTTGACCGCGGATATATTTCTGCTTATATGGCAACGGATATGGAAAAAATGGAGGCGGTTTTGGATAATCCCTATATTCTGATTACCGACAAGAAGATTTCCAATATACAGGAAATTCTGCCTATCCTTGAGCAGATTGTTCAAAGCGGTGCCAAGCTTCTGATTATTGCAGAGGATGTGGAAGGGGAGGCCCTGACTACCTTAATCGTGAATAAGTTAAGAGGTACCTTTAATGTGGCAGCGGTTAAAGCACCGGGCTATGGCGACAGAAGAAAGGCAATGCTGGAGGATATTGCTATCCTTACCGGCGGCCAGGTGATTTCTGAAGAGCTGGGACTGGATTTAAAGGAAGCAACCATGGAACAGCTGGGACGTGCGAAATCCGTTAAGGTTCAGAAGGAGAACACCGTTATCGTAGAGGGTGCAGGAAAGAGCGAAGCAATTCAGGCAAGAATTGCCCAGATTAAAAAGCAGATTGAGGAAACCACCTCTGAATTTGACAAGGAAAAATTACAGGAAAGACTGGCTAAACTGGCCGGAGGTGTAGCGGTTATCCGTGTAGGCGCTGCAACCGAAACGGAGATGAAGGAAGCGAAGCTTCGTCTTGAGGATGCACTGGCAGCTACCAGAGCGGCTGTAGAGGAAGGAATCATTTCCGGCGGTGGTTCTGCTTATATCCATGCCTCCAAAGAAGTGGCAAAGCTGGCAGACACCCTGGAGGGCGATGAGAAGACCGGTGCACAGATCGTACTGAAAGCACTGGAATCTCCTTTGTTCCACATTGCAGCCAATGCAGGTCTGGAGGGCAGCGTAATTATTAATAAGGTAAAAGAATCCCAGGTGGGAACCGGCTTCGATGCCCTGAAGGAAGAATATGTAGACATGGTGGAAGCAGGTATTCTAGATCCGGCAAAGGTTACCAGAAGTGCTTTGCAGAATGCAACCAGTGTTGCAGCCACTCTGTTAACTACTGAGTCCGTAGTGGCAAATATTAAGGAAGATGCTCCGGCAATGCCTGCAGGCGGTATGGGCGGAATGATGTAATAAGGCTCTGAGGAAAAAAGAAAAAAACCAGACTGTCACCCTGAATTTAGGGGTGACAGTTTTTTCTTATCATTGACTTCATATAAAATAGACTATATAATCTACTGTGAATTAGTTTAGAAAATTTTTATAACCTGATTTTAAGTGGTCAAAAGCAATATGAAGGATAACAGAGGAGAACCACATGAAAAGATTGGAAGATTATGTGAGAAGTATTCCGGATTTTCCGGAAAAAGGAATTGTGTTCAGAGACGTTACCAGTGTTTTGCAGGATGCTGACGGACTGAGACTGGCCATTGATACCATGCAGAGCCTGGTTAAAGATAGGGAAATTGATGTGATTGCGGGGGCAGAGTCCAGAGGCTTTATTTTTGGTACCCCCATTGCATATAACCTGGGGAAGCCCTTTGTTTTAATTCGCAAAAAAGGTAAGCTGCCCTGTGAAACCATAGAGAAGGAATACGAGCTTGAATATGGACGGGCAGTGATTGAAATGCACAGGGATGCCATTAAGCCGGGGCAGAAGGTGCTTCTGGTGGATGATCTGATTGCTACGGGAGGAACTACCAAAGCCATGATTGAGCTGGTGGAAGCCTTAGGCGGAGAAGTGGCAGGCGTTCTGGTGCTTATGGAATTAGCAGGACTGGAAGGAAGAAAAAGGATTGAAGGCTACCGATTGGATGCAGCCATAACCTATGAGGGAAAATAAGATTTACTTCCTGAAGGTCGTTGAATGGTGGTGATGGATGTGACGGATAATTTGGAGAAGAAAACAGAAAAAAAAGCAGCTTTTATTGATGATGGACGTATAGAAAGTCTCAGAGAATATATGAGCCCCGAAGAGCTTTATGAGGACTTGATCTGTCGGGTAAGACGCTACCATCCTTCAGACGATTTTTCCCTGATTGAGAAAGCCTTTCAGATAGCCAAAAAGGCTCATGAACATCAGCTTCGCAAATCAGGAGAGCCTTATATCATTCATCCTTTATATGTAGCAATTATTCTGGCAGATTTGGAGCTGGATAAGGAAACGATTGTAGCCGGACTTTTGCATGATGTGGTGGAAGATACCCTCATGACTTATGAAGAAATAAGAGAAGAGTTTGGCGAGGATGTGGCTTTGCTGGTGGATGGCGTAACTAAGCTGCAGGGATTGAAAATGAGTGATTCCCCGGATAAATCTCAGGATAAGCTGGAGATTCAGGCGGAAAATCTGCGAAAAATGTTCCTTGCCATGGCTAAGGATATTCGGGTAATTTTGATTAAGCTGGCAGATCGGCTTCACAATATGAGAACACTGAAGCATATGCCGCCGGAAAAACAGCAGCGTATCGCCAGAGAAACCCTGGATATTTACAGTCCCATTGCCCAGAGACTGGGTATTTCCAAAATCAAGGTGGAACTGGATGATTTATCCCTGAAATATCTGGAGCCGGAAATCTATTATGATCTGGTGGATAAGATTGCTGTTCGTAAGGATGTACGGGAGGCTTATATTCAGAGCATTGTAGATGAGGTGGGCGAACACATTCAGTCGGCCGGTATTAAGGCACAGATCGATGGCCGGATTAAGCATTTTTTCAGTATTTATAAGAAAATGAAAAATCAGGGCAAGACCATCGATCAGATTTATGATCTGTTTGCAGTACGCATTATTGTGGATAATATTCGGGACTGCTATGCGGCACTGGGAGTAATCCATGAGATGTATAAGCCCATACCGGGACGGTTTAAGGACTATATTGCCATGCCTAAGGCCAATATGTATCAGTCTCTTCATACCACACTGATTGGTACCAGCGGACAGCCCTTCGAGGTGCAGATTCGTACCTTTGAAATGCACAAGGCAGCAGAATACGGTATTGCTGCCCATTGGAAATACAAGGAAGCCTCTGATGGTAAGAAGGTGGAGCTGCAGGAAGAGGAAAAGCTGGTATGGCTCAGGCAGATTCTGGAATGGCAGAGAGATATGTCGGATAATCAGGAGTTTATGAAGCTGTTAAAAAGCGATTTGGATTTATTCTCTGACAGCGTTTACTGCTTTACCCCCTCAGGAGATGTTAAGAATCTTCCTGCGGGAAGTACACCGGTAGATTTTGCCTACTCCATTCATTCAGCAGTAGGCAATAAAATGATTGGTGCCAGAGTCAACGGAAAGCTGGTTACCATCGATTATCAGATTAATAATGGTGACCGGATTGAGATCATTACCTCACAAAATTCAAAAGGCCCCAGCAGAGACTGGCTGAATATTGTAAAAAGTACCCAGGCCAAGAATAAGATTAATCAGTGGTTCAAGGCTGAGTTTAAGGAAGAGAATATCATCAGGGGAAAGGAGCTTTTGTCTGCTTACTGCAAGACAAAGTCAATCGTCTTTTCTGATATCATGCGCCCGGAATACATGGAAGGGATCATGAAAAAATACGGCTTTCGTAATTGGGATGCGGTTCTGGCGGCAGTGGGACACGGCGGCTTGAAGGAAGGCCAGATTATCAATAAAATGGTGGAGCTTTATGAGCGGGATCACAGGCAGGAGATGTCCAATGATGAGGTTCTGGCAGCTATTTTAGAGAATAATCAGAATAAGGATGGAAGCCTTAAGACGAAGAGCGGTATTATCGTGAAGGGAGTGGATGATGTGGCTGTCCGCTTTTCCAAATGCTGTTCGCCGGTACCGGGAGATGAGATTGTAGGCTTTGTTACCAGAGGAAGAGGCATTTCCATCCATCGAACGGACTGTGTCAATATGATTAATCTGTCGGAAATGGATCGTGATCGACTGATTGATGCAGAATGGCAGCAGTCGGCAAATGCCGAAGATGAAAAATATGTGGCAGATATTAATATTTATGCCAATAATCGTCATGGACTTCTGGCAGATATTTCAAAGGCTTTGACAGAGAAGGATATTAATATTTTATCCATGAATACAAGGATTAACAAACAGGATATTGTTACCCTGTCTACCTCCTTTGAGATCTCCGGCAGGGATGAACTGAACCGGATTATGGAACGGATCCGAAACGTTGAAAGTGTGATTGATATAGAAAGAACTACAGGCTGATAGAATGATCAGCCTGTTGGTCTGAATAGATAGCTGATTTCAGCTGCTGAACGGAGGGATTTATGTTAAAAATCGGAAGAATTGTAATGGGCAGTGTACAGACCAACTGTTATTTTGTATATGAAGAGGGGAGTAAAAGGATTCTGGTCTTCGATCCGGCTGATGAAGGAGAATATCTTTATCAGAAGTTTTCGGAACAGGGCTTTGAGGTGGCGGCAATTTTCCTGACACATGCCCATTTTGCCCAC
>JBJELS010000280.1:0-6552 GCA_051879275.1 Lachnospiraceae bacterium | reverse complement strand
GCGGAAAAATTTATTCAATGGATTTCGGTACTTCCGGAGGCTGCCCTGGCGGTGAAGTCCGGTATCGGAAGCATGCATGACGTTTCCCGTGGGGGACTGTTTACAGCCCTTTGGGAGCTTGCGGAGAAAGATGGTATCGGACTGGAAATTGATATAAAAAGAATTCCTGTACGTCAGGAAACCATAGAAATCAGTGAGGCTCTGGGAGTTAATCCCTATGAGCTGTATGGAGCGGGAAGCCTTCTGATCACCTGTAATCATGGAGAACAGCTGGTGAATACACTGGGTAAGGAAGGTATCCCGGCAGCAGTAATCGGCAGAACATGTGCAGATAGGGCCAGAATTATTTTGAATCAGGAGGAAAAACGGTATCTGGACCGGCCTGCAGGAGATAATCTGGAAGAACTGCTGATATAAGAAAATCGGAGGCTTAAGAAGCCAAAAAGGAGGCAAAAGTAAGGATGAGAGAAAAAATTTTACAGATTGTAGAAAAAAACAGCCGTATCGACTTAAAGGAGCTGGCCATTATCCTTGGCGTAGAAGAGGCTGATATTGTGACGGAAATGGAGAAAATGGAAGCAGAGGGAATCATCTGCGGCTACCATACTCTGATTAATTGGGAAAAGACCAGTGTAGATAAGGTAAATGCATTGATTGAAGTACGGGTAACCCCTCAGCGGGGCCAGGGCTTTGATAATATTGCGGAAAGAATTTATAAATATCCGGAGGTGACCGCGGTATATCTTATGTCCGGCGGCTATGATCTTCTGGTATTTTTGGAGGGAAAGAGCTTAAGGGAAGTTTCTGCATTTGTCAGCGATAAGCTGTCTACACTGGAAACGGTACTCAGTACGGCTACCCATTTCATTTTAAAAAAATACAAGGACCACGGTACCATTTTGTCGAAAAAAAGAGTTGATGAAAGAGAGATGTTTACTCCATGAGAAATCCGTTATCTGATAAGATTATTAATATTAAACCATCAGGAATCCGTAAATTTTTTGATATCGTCAGTGAAATGAAGGATGCCATTTCTCTTGGCGTAGGAGAACCTGACTTTGATACCCCCTGGCATATCCGTGATGAGGGAATCTATTCTCTGGAGCAGGGAAGAACCTTTTATACCTCCAATGCGGGCCTGAAGGAATTAAAGGTAGAAATCTGCAATTACCTGAAGCGAAGAATAGGGGTAGAGTATGACTATCAAAAGGAAACAGTGGTCACAGTGGGGGGATCTGAGGCCATTGATATTGCTCTTCGGGCTATGATTAATCCGGGGGAAGAGGTAATTATTCCTCAGCCCAGCTACGTTTCTTATGAGCCCTGTGCCATTTTGGCCGATGCGGTTCCGGTCATTATCAATTTAAAGGCAGAAAATGAGTTTCGGCTGACTGCTGAGGAATTGAGGGCAGCCATTACCGATAAAACAAAGGTGCTGGTTCTTCCCTTTCCCAATAATCCTACGGGAGCAATTATGGAGAGGAAGGATTTGGAGGCCATTGCAGAGGTCATCCTGGAAAAGGATATTTTTGTGATTTCCGATGAAATCTACTCCGAGCTTTCCTACAAGGGAGATCATGTTTCTATTGTTTCTATTCCCGGTATGCAGGAAAGAACGATTTTGATCAATGGATTTTCCAAAGCCTATGCCATGACCGGCTGGAGACTTGGATATGCCTGCGGGCCGGCAGCCATTATTGAACAGATGTTAAAGATTCATCAGTTTGCTATTATGTGTGCACCCACAACCAGCCAGTATGCAGCAGTAGAGGCTTTGAAAAATGGTGATGAGGATGTGGCCAGGATGCGGGAAGCCTATGATCAGAGAAGGCGTTTTCTTCTCCATGCTTTTAAGGAAATGGGACTGCCCTGCTTTGAGCCCTACGGAGCCTTTTATGTGTTTCCCTGTATTAAAGAGTTTGGGATGACCAGTGAAGAATTTGCCACCCGTTTTCTGGAGGAAGAGAAGGTGGCTGTAGTTCCGGGGACAGCCTTTGGAGACAGTGGGGAAGGATTTCTTAGAATTTCCTATGCCTATTCTTTGGATAATCTTCGTGAAGCTATCGGAAGGCTGGCTGATTTTGTTGCCAGACTGAAAGCGGAAAAAGGAAATTAAGAGAATGAATATTATTTTACATCAGCCGGAAATTCCGGCGAATACGGGCAATATCGGCAGAACCTGTGTGGCTACAGGTTCTGTCCTTCATTTAATTGAGCCCCTGGGATTTCGATTAAATGAAAAGGAAGTTAAACGGGCAGGGATGGATTACTGGGAACATCTGGAGGTAAGACGTTATATTAATTTTGCTGAGTTTTTGGAAAAGAATCCCGGCGCCAGGATTTGGATGGCTACCACAAAGGCAAGGCATATCTATACGGAAGTTGAGTACGGGCCGGATGATTTTATCATGTTTGGAAAGGAAAGCGGGGGAATCCCGGAAGAAATCCTGGTAGACTATGAGGATACCTGTATCAGGATTCCCATGCTGGATAAGATTCGGTCTCTGAATCTGTCCAATTCCGTTTCCATTATTTTATATGAAGCCCTTCGTCAGAACGGCTTTAACGGGATGCAGAATGAGGGAGAGCTGCATCGTCTGCATTGGAAAAATTAAAGGTCATCCTCCTGCTCATCATAGACTATGGGCAGAGAAAAGACGAATTCCGTGCCAACCCCCTCTGTACTGATGACATTAATATTCTCATCATGGGATCGGATGATTTCCCGGGTAATGGAAAGTCCCAGGCCGGTTCCTTTTTTATCTTTTCCCCGGGACAGATCCGTTTTATAGAACCGATTCCAGATTTGCTTTAAGCTGTCCTTGGGAATCCCGATACCGCTGTCCTTTACGGAAATAAAGATTTTGTTATGCTTTTCGTAGGTCTCTATTTTTATGGTGGAATCATGATGAGAAAATTTAATGGCATTATCCAGAAGATTGTAGAGAACCTGTTGGATTTTTCCCATATCTGCCTTTACCGGCATAACCTCACCGGTAAGGGCCAGCTGTATAGCAATTCTTTTATTTCTGCAGGACGGCTCAAAGCTGGTCGCCGTATCCCGGATAATCTGATTCAGATCAAAAATTGTTTTTTCCAAAATCATTCCCTTTGTGTTTAAATTATTCAGGGTTAATAAGGAGTTGGTCAGCTTAATCAAACGGTCAGTTTCATTCAATACAATCTGGATATACTTGGGATGATCCTTGGGCTCGATGGTACCATCCAGCATGGCCTCCAAAAAGCCCCGGATGGAGGTTAAGGGAGAGCGGAAATCATGGGAGACATTGGCCACCAGTTTTTTCTGATTATCCTCACTCTTGGCGATTTCCCCGGCCATATAGGAGAGGGTGGAAGCCAGATAGCCCATTTCATCCTCACTGTCGATCTGAAGCTCATAATGCATATTTCCGGCGGCATACTGTTCCGTTGCTGTTGTGATTTTTCGCAAGGGGGTATAGACAATTTCCGTAAAAAAAATCAGGATAATCAGGGAAAGCAAAAACAGGAGAATCAGCATAATATAGGAGATTTTTAACAGATTTTCCTTGGAAGTCAGTAAGTCCTCCATACTGCTGTGAATAACAACATAGCCCTTTACCGTATAATCTGAGGTAATGGGAGCAAAGACACTAAGCATCTCTTCCTCAAAGGAGTCAAAAAAATTTCCGATAGTATAATAGGAGCCCAGAGTAACTGTGGGATCAAAGCTTTCTACAATTCGTTCATTTTCCACATCTACCGGCTGGGTGGAATCCAGAATCATTCGCCCGGAAGGGTTAATAATCCAGATGGTGGCGGAAAGGTAGGTATCCAGGGCATCCAACTGCTTTTTTACCGTATCCAGAGAGACAGCACTGTCATAAAGATCGTAGGCGTAGGTGTTGGCAATCAGAGTTGCTTCCTTGTACAGAGCGTCCGCTCTCTCTCTTTTTAAGTGCTCAAGAGTCATATCGGATACAAAAACGGCAACCACGATAAACCCGAAGACACCGAAAATCAAATAGGCCAGGCAGAATTTCCAATATAAGGTTTTACGCATGGCTTACTACCTCAAATTTATAACCGATTCCCCATATTGTAGCGATACGCCAATCTTCATGATCCTTGACTTTTTCCCGAAGACGCTTAATATGCACATCTACCGTACGGGTATCACCGATATATTCGTAGCCCCATATCTGATCCAAAAGCTGCTCTCTGGTAAATACATGATTGGGAGAAGCCGCTAAAAAGTATAAAAGCTCCAGCTCTTTGGGAGGCATATCCACCGCTTTTCCTTTATACAGGACAGAATAGTTGGTCTGATTGATAATCAAATCGGAATATTCCACGCACTTGATGTCCGCTTTCTGACCGGCTTCGGGAGCAGCTTTAAACCTCCTCAGGACAGCCTTGACCCGGGCTACCAGCTCCTTAGTATCGAAGGGCTTTTCCATATAGTCATCAGCCCCCAGCTCCAGTCCCAATACCTTGTCGAAAACCTCCCCTTTAGCAGAAAGCATAATGATAGGAGTAGAGGATTTGGCTCTTACCTCGCGACAGACCTGGTAGCCGTCAATACCGGGAAGCATAAGATCCAAAATAATCAGATTGGGAGAAAAACTGTCCATAGCCTTAAGAGCAGATTCTCCGTCATATACGATCATCGTCTCGAAGCATTCCTTAAGTAGATAAAGAGAAATCAGGTCAGCAATATTCTGATCATCATCAACGATTAATATTTTTTGTTTGGCTGCCATAGCAGAATCCTCCTTTTTTATTTTTTAAATTCAGCAATTGTGACACCGGCATCACCCTCTCCAAATTCTCCCAGACGGAAGGACTGGATGGTTTTACAGCGGCGCAGATGATTCTGTACACCGGCACGGAGAGCACCGGTTCCTTTACCATGCACAATACGGACACTGGGCAAATGGGCCAGATAGGCATCATCCAGATACTTATCTAAAAGAGCGATTGCTTCATCCACGGTTTTTCCCAAAAGGTTGATTTCAGGAGAAACGCTGAGGCTTTTAGACATTTTGACTTTTCCGCTTCCGGTACGGCTTAAGACGGGAGTGGTTATGGTGGGCTCATCAATTAGGACAATATCCCTGATATTCGTCTGAGAGCGTATAATTCCGCACTGTACAAAAAGATTTCCCTTTTGATCCGGCAGGGAATTAACCGTTCCCTTTAAGCCCATGGAAAGAATTTTTACACTGTCGCCCAGCTTAAGATCACCGGGCTTTAAGGCTTTTTTAGCAGGAGCCTCCGCTTTCAGGGTGAGCTTTTCGTTCTTTTGATTAATCTTGTCTCGGATTCCCGCTCGTGCTTTTTCCAAATCCTTTATGGAGGCTCCCGGACCGGCCTTTTGGAAAATCCTTATGGTTTCATCGGCCACGGCCTTGGCCTCCTGAAGAATTTCCTTAGCTTCTTCGTTAGCCCGCCGTAAGATTCGGTCACGATTTTCATCAAGCTTTTCATTTTTTTGCTGAAGACGATTCTTTAGGGTTTTGATTTCTGCTTTATAATTGGCAATTTCCAGCTGTTCCTTTTCAATGGTGATGCGGCTTTGCTCCAAAGAAGCCAGTAAGTCCTCGAAGCTTTCCTTATCCGCACTGATTTCTTCTCTGGCCTTATCAATAATCTGCTCGGGAAGCCCCAGCTTACCGGAAATGGCAAAGGCATTACTTTTACCCGGGATACCGATTAGCAGTCGGTAGGTAGGGCTTAGGGTCTCCACATCAAATTCACAGCAGGCATTTTCCACGAAGGGAGTAGACAGGGCAAAGACCTTCAGCTCACTGTAGTGGGTGGTAGCCATGGTGCGGATTCCTCTTTCGTGGAGGTGGGAAAGAATGGCAATGGCAAGAGCCGCTCCCTCAGTAGGGTCGGTTCCCGCATTTAATTCATCAAAAAGGCAGAGAGAATCTGAATCTGCTTCCTCCAATATAGTGACGATATTTTTCATATGGGAGGAGAAGGTACTTAAACTTTGTTCAATACTCTGCTCATCTCCGATATCGGCAAATACATTGGTAAAAACAGATAGTTCAGAACGGTCTGCCGCAGGAATGTGGAGGCCTGCCTGCCCCATCAGCGTAAACAGTCCCAGGGTTTTTAAGGAAACGGTTTTTCCCCCGGTATTGGGGCCGGTAATAATTAACAGGTCAAAATCCTTTCCCAAAGAAATATCGATGGGAACTACCTTTTTTTTATCCAACAGAGGATGACGCCCTTTACGGATATGGATATAATGCTCCTGATTAAATATGGGTTCACTGGCATTCTGCTCCAGAGCAAGTAAGCCCTTGGCAAAAATAAAATCCAGCTGTGTCAAAATTCTCTGGTTTTCGGCAAGGGCAGGAATATATTCACCTGCCTGACTGCTTAAGGAAGCCAGAATCCGTTCAATTTCCTCCTTTTCCTGAAGCTCCAGCTCTTTTAACTGATTATTCAGATTGACTACGGATGAGGGTTCAATAAACAGAGTAGAACCGGTGGAGGATTGATCATGAATCATTCCGGGCACCTGATTTTTATATTCAGCCTTTACGGGAATACAAT
>JBJELS010000279.1:0-6561 GCA_051879275.1 Lachnospiraceae bacterium | reverse complement strand
TCACTCATGCCGTTCAGCAACTCTTCGATATTCAGCATTCCCCACCCCTGTTTACTCCAGGGTTCTCCTAAATCCAGGGCAGAATAACAGATTCTCTGTCTAAGCTCTTCTGCCGTAAGCCCCGGATACTTTTCCAGTAAAAGGGCAGCTGCTCCCGATACCAGAGGTGCTGCAAAGGATGTACCGCTTTTTGATTCATATGCCTGCTCATACCTGTTTTTTCTTCTTCGGCATTTTGCACTGGCTCCCATAATATTGGTTCCGGGAGCTACAATATCCGGCTTTTTTAATACAGACATACTGGGCCCTCTCCCGGAGTAACGGGAGCACAGGGTCATTCCGCCGCCATTATAATCACCGTCATGGCAGCCTACTGTCAATACATGCTTTCCCATACCTAAGGGAGAAATGGTTCCTGGTCTGGGCCCCTTATTTCCGGCAGCTACCACAATCAGGATTCCCGCCTTCCACACTTCCTCCAATGCCGAAAGAAGAGCCCGAATTTTTACCGGTTCCACATGCTCTTCAAAGCCCACGGAAATATTAAGCACACGAATATCGAAGTGCTGCTTCTTCTCCAGTACCCAGCTTAGGGCTTCCAGCATCTTCTTGGTATCTCCTCCACCTTCTCTATCCAGTACCTTTCCTACTACCAGGTGGCAGCCCGGTGCAATCCCTCTGTATTTTCCTTCTGAAAGATAACCGCTTCCAGCCAAACAGCCGGCCACATGTGTCCCGTGACCGGCATCATCATAAGGATTTTCCTTCTGCTGAACGAAATCCTTAAACGCAAGAATCCTTCCATTAAAATCAGGATGAAGATAGATTCCCGTATCTAAAATGGCAACGGCTATCCCCTCGCCGGTATAGGCTCCGGCAGCTCCCTTTTCACAACCAAGCTGTCTTCTGACTCGCAGCATCTTCTGCTCCTGCATTTTTTTCCAGAATATGCAAAACAGCTTAGTTGGTGCCTGTCGCCCCCTCATTTACCCTGAGAGAAGAGTCCATAAGAATTACTGCCTTTTGTCCCACTACGATAGTCTGTCCTGCTACACCTTCTTCCACATACTCAAGAGGATCGCTCTGTGGAATATAATCCACGTTACTGGGGTGGTTTGCGGCACGATTCGTTTCTGAAGAGGCTGCCTCTGAAGAAGCAGCAGATGTTCCGGTACCATTGCTGCCGGAGGTCTGTACAGGATTTTTATCCTTAGTGGTGACCTGTCCCTTACTGCCTACTACATATACCTTTCCTCCCTCGGCCTGTTGGGAAGAAGCTTCTGCCTCATTGCCGCTGACAGTATTCTCACTGACACTGCTCTCATCGATATTTTCGCTGTCCGAAACGATAACAGATGCAGATTTTACAATCAACTGACCACGATCAGCCTTTTTCCAGCCCTGATAGAACTCATAGGCTACGGTTCCCTGCTTGGCGTTGATAATCAGTCGGGAACAGCCGTCAAAGGCTGTATAGTGGATATGGGAAACAGAAGAAGGAATCTCTACCTCTTCTAAAAGAATGCAGTTTTCAAATGCCTTACTATCTATGCTTCTTACGGAGTAGGGAATAGAAACTGTGGTAAGAGCCTGACAATTTGAAAAAGCATAGCCGGAAATTTCCCGTAAAGAAGAGCTTAAATTTACCTCCTGTAAGGAATCATTTCCCCAGAAAGCGTAATCCATTACTTTCGTTACTGTTGAAGGCATATCAAATTCCGTCTTATTACTGCCTCCGAAATAACTGTAAAGTACAGTTTTATCTTTACTGTATAAACAATTATCAGCAACCGCAAAATAAGGATTATCCTTATCTACAGAAACTGAAGTAAGACTGTCACAGCCCGCAAAAGCTCCTGAACCGATTTTTTTCACATTTTTCCCAATGGAAACTCGTTTTAATGCATGGTCATTACTGAAAACACCATTTCCTATACTTTCCACTGTGTCAGGCAGGGAAACTGTGGTAAGTGCTGTGCAGTCACGAAAGGCACCATATTCAATTTCCTTAACATTCTTTCCTATACGTACTGACGTTATGTAAGTGTTTTCTGCGAAGGCTTCTGCCCCAATCTTCTTCACTTCATCAGGAACAGAAACGTTGGAAGCTGTCCCGGTATATTTAATCAGTGTTCCCCTGCTTACCTGAAAATCGTTAGTATCTGCCGCACTGCTTTTATAAGTGGGAATCAGAAACAGCAGGCATATTACGGCTAAAGACAGCAACAGGGTTATCCTCCGTAATTTTCTCATCCTTATCTCCTTTCCGGACTTTTTCCTATATTATTTTCCGGCGGGCTGCTTAGCCCGCCGGAAAAGGAGTAATTGTCAATCTAAGACAACTTAGTCTTATATTTAGAATCTCTCTTCAAGAAAAGCACCATGGAAATAGATGCAAGTCCGATACTTAAGAACCACTTGGGATGAATACCGTCTCCTGTCTTGGGAGTCTGATCCAGAATATCACCTGCAACCAGATTGCCGGTATCCACATAGACCACATAAGGTGAAAAATGTGTGGCCGTGAAGCTCATACAGGGAATACCGTTCATGGTAATAAATTTCACTCCCAGCTTATCCAAAGAACCATTTACTATACCGGCAATCTTGTTGTTGCCTGCATAGCTTCTTAAGGCATCCGGAATAGGCATGGTAATATTTACCTTAAGCCCTGTTGTATCTGTAATTTTCGTTGTGCCTGTAGCATCATAAAGGCTGATGTCCATGGCAGCAAACTTAATGGGTGTCATATCTCCATATTCTGCTTCCAATGCTGCCAAAGCCGCTTCATCCGCTTCTGCACTCTGGGATATTTTTACCACAAAGCCATCGGAGGAACCGCTCACATAGGCAGAAGCCTGATCCGTATCGGAAATTCCCGGTCGGGTAATCACAATACTGGTTTTGTTGGTCGAAGATGCCCCCGTTGTGGAAGCACTGCCGGTACCGGTACTGCCGCCTGTGGCTGTATTGCTGTAAAGTGCCTCAATAGTAGCATTAGAGGCCGGCATAGTGATGGTTGTGGTGGAAGAGGTTGAACTGGCAATGGTCAAACCGCTGGTGCTGCTGCTCCATCTGGAAAACTGCTTTCCTGCCGGGGCTTCCACAGCAGAAATCGTTACTTTAGCACCTGCCGGATAGCTTCCGCTGCCGCTTCCGTATTTAACTTCCAACGTATACTGTCCTGCATAATTGGCAATAACCGTTGCATCTTCTGCAGGCATCACCAAAGTGGTGCTTGCCTTACTGCTGTCTTCAAAAATAACATTGGTATTGGAGGTAGTCCAGTTTGCAAAGGTATTTCCTGCAGATGCTGCATTTGCTGCAATGCTCACTCTTGCCCCTGCCTTATACCTTCCGCTACCCGTACCATTGGTTACGGTCAATGTGTAAAGCTTATTGCCGTCCTTATCATAATCGGCAATTCCATCACCATCGGTATCAACACCACCATTTACATCCGTACCGCCGGTTCCTCCGGTGCCACCGGTTCCGCCTCCGGTTCCTCCACCGGTTCCACCATTTCCTCCGGTGCCACCGGTTCCGTCAGAAGCATAAAGTGCCAAAACCACTAAATCCTTAGTAACATTCTTATATTCATCCGTACTCCAGCCTGTGAACTTCATACCGGCAACTTTGGGAATTTCATCATCCTCAGGAGCATCTGCACGTTTACCCTCTTCAACATAATCTACCTTAATAATCGATCCGTCTACAGAGTTATAGAATGCAACCCTGAAGGTATCTTCAATGGGGATAACTGTAACACTGGGAATCCCCATTGCTGCATTATAGGCAGCTGTATCCTTATAAGTACGTACAATCGCTTTATTGCCTTTAAAGGCACTGGTTTTCAAATCAACTTCTTTTCCCAAAATGGTTACACGGATATTATCTGCTGTATTTTCAAAGGCTCCCTCCTCAATAATACGAATATTACTGGGAAGAGTCACCTCAACCAATCCGGAATTTTCCATAAAGCAGTTGGTTGGTATAGTTTTTAATGTATTCGGCGTACCGGATAAATCTACTGTACCCAAATTATCGCAGCGCATAAAAGCCCCATCTGCAATTTCCACAACTTCCGACAAGGTCGGATCTGTTTCTACATTAACGACACTGTCTCCTGCGTTGCCTCTGGTAGCCAGACATTCAACAATCTTTTTCCCGGTTACTGCTTCACCGTTGGAATTTTGTGTTATATTTTCATACAAGACCTTATTGTTACATACAAATCTAGGTGTCTCAGAAGAAATAGAATTTAAACTGGTACATGCCAGGAAGGGTAATTCTCCTACATCTTCCATCGCCGCTCCCAGAGAAACCATCTGCAGATTTTCACAGCTGTAGAATGCACCACCGCTCATGACGGAAGCCCCCAGTCCGTCCAGTTCCTGCTGTGAAAGCGTTGGGAGATATTTTACTGAATGCATGGTAATACTTCGGATATTGTCATCACCACGCTCCTCCTTTTCCACAACAGTGGCATCTGCCAGCTCACCATTAAACAAGCCGTAATTTTCATACTGCGTCTTGTATTTGTAAGTAGTGGCATCACTAAAGTATGCTGCAACACTATATCTATTTGTAACTTCCTGTCCCTCGTTTACCGTCTGTCTGGATGTACTCTTTAAATATCCCCTTACATCAATAGAATCAACACCATCGGGAATATCCAGGTACAAGGTTGCATTGATTAAAGCTTCTTCTGCCGGTGTTAAGGGTTTGCCACTCTCATATTTATCCTTAAGGTTGGTCTGACCACCAGTAAGATTACCGGAAGCATCCACATCATTTACCATAACGCTCTTCAGGTCTTCATACTTAGGGTAATCCACCAATGTGGGATAATTATTTCGGTTATCTAAAATAACAGTCAAGCATGTAGGTTCCGGAGATTTATAGCAAATACGGATTCCTAATGTTTTATCAACATAATTACCGGCATCCATTGAATAAGCAAAAGGCCCATAGTCTTTATCTATAATACCGGTAATTGTCAGCTTATTACTTCCGGTAGCCAAAGCATCTGTTCCAATATTCTTTAGCGGAAAACTTGCTGCACCACCAGCCGGAGTTTTAAATTCAATCTCAACTAAAGCTTTGCAGCCTTCAAAGGCCCTATCCTTTAATTGGGTTAAACCACTTCCTATTGTGGCTTTCGTTAAACTTGTACAGCCTTGAAAAGCTTCCACGTCAATAGTAGTAACCCCGTCTCCAATTTCCAGAGACTTCATCTGGGTACATCCCTGAAATACCTGTTTCCCAATTTCGACAATAGAATTACCAATAGTTAAATTTTCAATGGTTTGTTTTACATCCTCTCCAATACAACCATCCCCTAATTTAACCACCTTATACGGTCCCACATAGTCCGGTATATTAAGGTTACCATTTTGAGATGTTGCGGAAGGATCTACCAAAGTGCAATCCGTTACTGTGGCTTCCTTCTTCGTCTTATTGACTGTTGAGGTAATTAAGTATATATCACTTTTAACCTCATAGTAATCTACACCCTTTTCATTGTAAACGTAAGGAACTGCTACACCACCAGACATGGTACATGACCAGGTGGATTTTCTTGGTCCTGCAGTTTGTCCAATTAAATCAGTTTTAGGCCCTCTTACATAAAATGTTTCATTAGAGACATCTGAGAATAACGTGTTTCCAAACGTTAATTTTCCGCAAGAGCCTTGCACATCTGGAAATTCTACATACTCCAATCCGCTGCAACCTCTAAAAATATTACTTTTTAGTGTTGCATCAGCACTCCTTCCTAACTGGGCAGGCATAATAACCTCTTTCAGGTTCATTCTACCTGCAAGAATAAAATCGCCTAGCTTATCATCTTTTGATAAATTGGTTGGAAATTCAAATCGGACACAGTTTCCTTCCTCCAGACTCACAAGCATAAAAGCGCCATCACCAATTGCAACAACATTGGTTTTAGCCAATGAAATAGAATCTAGCTTTACGCAGTCATAAAAAGCAAATTTACCAATTTCCATTTCTACTGAAACAGAAGCAGTATCAAATTTGATTTGCTGCAAATTCTTATTATTAGCAAAAGCTCCCTCTCCAACTTTTGTAATCGAATAGGGTAAACTGATTTCCGTAAGATTGGTATTTTTAAATGCTTCCGTTCCAATTACACTAGTTTTGGCACTAAGAGTAACCTTTTTCAACTGTGAACCCTCAAAAGCATTATTACCGATCTCGGCCACACTGGGAATTGAAATCTCTGTCACAAAAGAGCTCTTAAATGCACGATCACCTATATAAAGGAGAGTCTCTGGCAGTGTCAAAGTAACACCTGTTCTTACATCACAAAACGCTTCTTCACCAATTCCAATCAAATTGTAGGAAGAAGTTCCTTTATACAAAAACAAATTTCCATCAACTCTATATTCTTCATAGGAAAAATCTTTCCCACTTCCCTTTACAATATAAATCGATTTATAAGGTTGTCCTGTATTCCCCGTTGCTTCTTCTGCATATACCAAAGAGCAGTCTTTTCCAAGAAGAACTCCACTTTCCAATACAAAATCACAATAATATTTG
>JBJELS010000278.1:0-6638 GCA_051879275.1 Lachnospiraceae bacterium | reverse complement strand
TTGTTTTTTTCAGTCAAATGGACAAGGGGAAGGGAAGCGCTGGCGGAAAGCACCAGACGTTTCTGGCCGCCGGGAGTTTTTATGGTAAGAAGAAGCTCATCTGCCTCAGGCTGGGCAATTTTATAAATGCGGCCGCCCTTCAGTTCTTCTTCAAGCTCTTTTTTTAAGCAGGCAATGGTAATGCCGTCAAAAGCCATAAGAGAATCTCCTTTTCTTACTTGTATAAGTGATTTGGGATAACCATCCCAGTCTGATGCTTATCAGTATACCACAGTCCATACTTGACGGCAAACGGCGATTGCACTATAATCAGAATGTTAAGAGGGACGCTCTGAAAGGGTACGCATCAGTTTGTAAAAAAGAATAAGGCGGGGTTATAGAATGATTAAAAGCATGACCGGTTTCGGCCGATGTGAAGTCAGTGAAAATAATCGAAAGTTTACGGTGGAAATGAAGTCGGTAAACCACCGATATCTGGACGCTAATATTAAGATGCCCAAGAAGCTGAATTTTTTTGAGGCAGCCATCCGTTCTTTATTAAAAGAGTATATCCAGCGCGGTAAGGTGGATATTTTCATTACCTATGAGGATTTTACGGAGAATAATGTCAGTATTAAATATAATCGGGAAATCGCGGCTGAATATCTGACCTATCTGCAGCAGATGGCAGATGAGTTCTCTTTGGATAATGATATCCGGGTATCCGCATTATCCCGTTATCCCGAAGTGTTTACCATGGAAGAGCAAAACGTTGATGAAGAGGAAATCTGGAAAACCCTGGAAAAGGCTGTTCGGGGAGCGGCTGAAAGCGTTGTGGAGACCCGTATCGCAGAAGGAGAGAATCTTCGGCGGGATATGGTAGAGAAGCTGGAGGGTATGCTGAAGCGGGTAGAGTTTGTTGAGGAGAAATCTCCCCGCATTCTTGCAGAATATCGGAAGAAACTGGAAGATAAGGTAAGAGAGCTGCTGGGGGATATGAAGGTGGATGAAAGCCGTTTGTTAACAGAGGTAACCATCTTTGCAGATAAGGTTTGTGTGGATGAGGAAATCGTTCGTCTGCGAAGCCATATTGAGACCACAAAAAGTACCCTGCTCTCGGGCGGTATCATGGGACGTAAGCTGGACTTTATTGCCCAGGAGATGAATCGTGAGGCCAACACCATCCTGTCTAAGGTAAATGATCTGGAGATTTCCAACTGTGCCATAGAACTGAAAACAGAAATCGAAAAAGTAAGAGAACAGATTCAAAATATTGAATAACCTTTCAGGACAGCAGAAACATACCATTCCGTCCCGCGCAAGCTTGCTTGCGAAGGGATGGAATGGAATGTTTCTATTGGATGAATATCCACAAGCGAGGGAATCCGAAGGATTCACGAGCTTGGCTGTCCTGAAAAGACCTTTCAGGAGTTATCCTGAAAGTGGACCTTTCGGGAGCTGTCCTGAAAAGACCTTTCAGGAGTTATTAATTATAGGAGTAGGGAATGAACCAACTTATCCATATTGGATTTGGAAATCTGGTAAATACAGAAAAAATCATTGCCGTAGTGGGTCCCGATTCGGCACCGGTAAAGCGCATGGTGCAAAAGGCCAGAGAAAATGGAACGGCCATCGATGCCACTCAGGGACGTAAAACAAAGGCTGTTCTTGTTATGGAAAACAGTCAGCTTGTCCTGTCGGCACTTTTACCGGAAACCATAGGAAACCGTGCGCAGGCAGAAAGGATGGGAGAGGATGAACGGTAAAGGACTGCTGATTGTCATTTCCGGTTTTTCCGGAGCCGGTAAGGGAACCTTGATGAAAGGTCTGATGAGGGATTATCGGGACTATGCCTTATCTATTTCCATGACCACCAGAGCTCCCAGAGAAGGAGAGGTAAACGGAAGAGAATATTTCTTTGCCGCAAGGGAAGAATTTGAAGAGAGAATCCGCAGGGATGGCTTTATTGAATATGCCTCCTATTGTGGAAATTATTATGGGACTCCCCGGGACTATGTGGATTCTAAGCTGGCCGAGGGCAAGGATGTCATTCTGGAAATTGAAATTCAGGGAGCCATGAAAATCAAGGAGAGGTATCCTGAGGCTGTATTATTGTTTATTATGCCTCCCAGTGCCGAAGCCCTGTACGAGCGTCTGTCGGGCAGAGGTACGGAAACCGAAGAGGCCATTCAAAAACGGCTGAAACGGGCCTGTGAAGAAGCAGTGGGAATCGAGAACTATGATTATATCCTTATTAATGATGATTTAGAGACCTGCATCAAAGAGCTTCACCGCCTTCTTCAGGACAGTCATAAAGGATTGGTTGAACAATACAGACCAAAGCATCATATGGAATTTATTAAAGAAATCAGAAAGCAGTTAGAGCAATTGGTGAAAGGAGAAAAATAATGTTACATCCATCTTATTCCGATTTAATTCAGGCAGCAAACAGTGACATGGAGCCGGGGGATACCAACGTGGTAACCAGCAGATATTCGATTGTAATGGCTATTGCCAAAAGAGCAAGACAGATTATCGATGGTGATGAACCTATGGTGAATTGTTCCGTAGATAAGCCCCTATCCATTGCAGTGGAAGAAATGAATCAGGGACAGATTAAGATTTTAGGGGAGAAAGAAGACCAGTAGTGCCGGGAGTGCAAGAGTCCAAAGAGGGCTCTTTTTCTCTATAGTAAAGGATAAGAGCAATTAATGCTGCAAAGGCAGAAGAATGAGAGGAAAGATGAAAATATTATTTATTTCCCTGGGTTGCGATAAGAACCTGGTGGATACGGAAATGATGCTGGGAATGCTGGGACGAGAAGGGTTTTCCTTTACGGATGATGAAGCAGAGGCAGAGATTATTGTAGTAAATACCTGCTGCTTTATTCAGGATGCCAAGGAAGAAAGCATTAACACCATTCTGGAAATGGCAGAATGGAAAAAGACCGGAAAGGCTAAGGCACTTTTGGTCTGTGGCTGTCTGGCCCAACGCTATAAGGAGGAAATCCAGAAGGAAATTCCCGAGGTGGATTGTATTTTAGGCACCACTGCTATCGATCAGATTGCCGAAGCCGTAAAGGAAGTGCTGGAAGGCAAGGCAATAGGTATGGAGCATGTGAGTGACATTAACCGTAAACCGGTTCAGGGTCAGAAAAGAGTGGTAACTACCGGCGGGCATTACGCCTACCTGAAAATTGCAGAGGGCTGTGATAAGAATTGCACCTATTGCATTATCCCTAAAGTTCGCGGAAGGTTCCGAAGCGTTCCCATGGAGGTTCTGGTTAAGGAAGCAGAGGAATTGGCAGAGCAGGGAGTGAAAGAGCTGATTCTGGTAGCCCAGGAGACTACCCTGTATGGGGTGGATATTTATGGAGAAAAATCCCTTCCGCTTCTTCTGGATAAGCTGAATGAAATTCCCGGTCTGTACTGGATCAGAATCCTTTATTGTTATCCTGAGGAAATTACGGGGGAATTGATTAAAGCCATTAAACGAAATGATAAAGTATGCCATTATCTGGATATTCCCATTCAGCATGGCAGTGATACTGTTTTAAAACGAATGGGGCGAAGAACGACTTCAGGACAGCTTCGTGAAGTCATTGCAAAGCTTCGGGATGCCATACCGGATATCTGCCTTCGCACCAGCCTGATTACCGGCTTTCCCGGGGAAACGCTGGATGATCATGAGATTCTGATGGACTTTGTGGACGATATGGAGTTTGAACGGTTAGGGGTATTTACCTACTCCCAGGAGGAGGATACTCCGGCTGCACTGATGGAAAACCAGATTGATGAAGAAGAAAAGCGACAGCGCCGGGAACAGATTATGGCCCTTCAGCAGGAAATTGCCTTTGAAAAAAACGAAAATATGATTGGTCAGAAGCTGATGGTAATCATTGAGGGAAAGCTGGAGGAGGATGGAGTCTATGTGGGAAGAAGCTATAAGGATGCTCCCAATGTAGACGGCTATGTATTTGTACATGCTGATAACAGCCTGATGACGGGAGATTTTGTACCGGTAATGATTACCGGTTCCCATGAATATGATTTAATCGGAGAAGTAAAATAGGCACCTAATATGCCTTGAAAATGTGCCTGGAGGATGCCTAAAGGCTAAGAAGCGGAGGAAAAAATGAATTTACCCAATAAATTAACGGTTTTCAGAATGATTATGATTTTTCCCTTTGTAGTGGTTATGCTGCTGGGAGATACTTTACTCTATGGGAAATGGATTGCTCTTGGGATTTTTGTAGTGGCCAGTCTTACGGATCTGCTGGATGGCTATCTGGCCAGAAAATATGAGCTGGTAACGAATTTCGGAAAGTTTATGGATCCTTTGGCTGATAAGCTGTTGGTTTGTGCAGCTCTCATCTGTCTGGTAGAGCTTGAACGTATTCCTTCCTGGATTGTGATTGTGATTATCAGCAGGGAATTTGTAATCAGCGGCTTTCGTCTGGTGGCCTCCGATAACGGTGTGGTGATTGCGGCCAGTTATTGGGGAAAGTTTAAGACCACTTTCCAAATGCTTATGATCTGTCTTATGATCATGAATCTGGAGGGCATCTGGTATATATTGACTGAGCTTTGTATGTGGATTGCTCTGATTTTAACGATAGTTTCCCTCTTAGATTATCTGTGGAAAAATAAAGCAGTTATGGCAGAGCAGAAATAAGAAGGGATGAGACAGAAAAAATGACTGTAGAGCTGATTTCCGTAGGAACAGAGATTTTAATGGGGAATATTGTAAATACCAATGCCGCTTTTTTGGCAGAGCAGTGTGCTGCTTTTGGTTTTTCCTGTTATTTTCAGACGGTGGTAGGGGATAATGAAAAACGTCTTTCTGAAACTATCGAGACTGCTCTGACAAGAGCGGATATCCTGATCTTATCCGGAGGCCTGGGTCCCACGCAGGATGATATTACCAGAGAAACGGTGGCCAAAGTATTGGGAAAAAAGCTGGTTTTTCATGAGCATTCCCGAAAGAGGATAGAAGAATTTTTTTATCTGAGGAAAAGAAAAATTACAGATAATAACTGGAAACAGGCCTATATTCCCGAGGGAGCAACGGTTATTGACAATGAGAATGGTACAGCCCCCGGACTAATTATTGAACATGAGAAAAAGCATATCCTTCTGCTTCCCGGCCCTCCGGGAGAATTAAAGCCCATGTTCAAAAATAAGATGCTTCCCTATCTGACAGGTCTGGAGCAGTCAGTCATTCGTTCCGCTATGGTAAAGCTTTGCGGAATCGGAGAAAGCACGGCAGAGACCCGGATTCTGGATTTATTGGAGGGACAGACCAATCCCACTATTGCCCCCTATGCCAAAACGGGAGAGGTTCATCTTCGGGTAAGTGCTAAAGCAGAATCAGAAGAAAGGGCAGAGGAATTAATCAGACCGGTGGTGGAAGAACTGAAAGGACGCTTTGGTTCACTGATTTATACTCTTAAGGAAGAGGAAACGCTGGAGCAGGCAGTGGCTGCTTCACTGAAGAAAAAAGGATGGAAGCTTGCCACGGCGGAATCCTGTACAGGGGGAATGCTGGCAGCCCGGTTAACAGGTGTGCCAGGTGTTTCAGAGGTATTTGAAACCGGTCTTATCACCTATGCCGATGGAACCAAGCAGAAGCTTTTGGGAGTGAGAAAAGAGACTCTTAAGCAATATGGTGCAGTCAGCAGTCAGACGGCGGAGGAGATGGTGCAGGGACTGGCTCTCAGTACAGGAGCAGAAGTTACCCTTTCCATTACCGGTATTGCCGGGCCGGGAGGAGGAAGCAGGAAAAAGCCGGTGGGACTGGTATTTATGGGCTGTAAGGTGATGGATGAAATTACGGTTAAAGAGTTTCATTTCAGTGGAAATCGACAGAAAATCCGGGAAAGTGCCGTGGCTTCGGCCTTGACATTGATTCGCCGCTGTATGCTGAAAGAAGAGGAGGCTTTGCAGAATTAGTTTCTGCAGAGCCTTTTTTACAGAAATTAAGCTGAAGGGTTAATTTTTACTGGACAAAAGCAGAGGAAGCCTGTAGAATAAGAAAACAGTACAAATCCAAGATAATCTGAGAACAAATCTGCTTTGCCTATCGGGTGTTTCACCATTTTTCAAAGCATGAAGGAAGAAAATAAGGAGGGATGCCATTGAGGGTATAAGGCAGAAGGAAAAGAAAGATAAAAAGAAGCTTGACAAAACCGAACAAATGTTTTAAAGTAGATAAAAAGAGAACATGTGTTCTAATAAGGAGAACAAACCTATGGAAAGAGATGAGAAATTAAAGGCCCTGGATGCGGCTATTTCACAGATTGAAAGACAGTACGGCAAGGGAGCGGTAATGAAGCTGGGGGATCCCTCTGCACAGATGAATGTAGAGACTATACCGACAGGCTCCTTAAGTCTGGATCTGGCTTTGGGACTGGGGGGTATACCCAAGGGAAGAATCGTAGAGATCTACGGACCGGAATCCAGCGGTAAGACCACCGTAACCTTACATATGATTGCAGAGGTACAGAAGAGAGGCGGCATTGCCGGCTTTATTGATGCTGAGCATGCCCTGGATCCGGTTTATGCCAAGAATATTGGTGTGGATATTGACAATCTATACATTTCCCAGCCGGATAACGGTGAGCAGGCTTTGGAGATTACTGAGACCATGGTGCGTTCCGG
>JBJELS010000277.1:0-6706 GCA_051879275.1 Lachnospiraceae bacterium | reverse complement strand
AAATATGAGGATTATTAAAATTTCTTTGCGATTACTACCGCTTAGAAATTCTTAAATCTTTTTTTTAGTTTTATATTTATAAAATTCAAATTAAATGAAAATAATACTTAAAGGTGAGAAATTAATGAGTAATTTAGATTTTATAGATATAAAAGATAATAAGGAATATAATAAAGAGGAAGTAATAAAATTATATAATGAAGCATTTCCAAAAGATGAAAGAATACCAATTTGGTTGTTAAAAATACTAGTAAGAAAAAATAAAGCAAAATTTTATGGTATTTATGATAATGAAAAATTTGTTGGGCTAGTATATAATATTTTTTATAAAGATATTGTATTTGTATTTTATTTGGCTATTGATAAAGGAAATAGAGGGCAAGGATATGGAACCAAAGTTTTAGATAGTATAAAGCAAAAATATAAAAATTCCAGAATTATTTTATGTATTGAGCCTGTTGATGAAAATAGTGATAATTATGAGCAAAGAGTGAAAAGAAAGAATTTTTATTTAAAAAATGGATTTGAGGATTTTTATTACGCAAGAATCAGGGAACGGGCAAAATTTATTCTCATGGGCTGTGAAAACAGCTGTTCTTCCGGCTTTTGTGTAAGTATGGGAACCAACAGGGCTGAAAACTATGATGCTTACATTAAAGTAGACGGTGAGAGGGTATATATGGATTTAAAGTGGTCCCGGCTGGCAGACTCTCTGGCAGGCACGGCAGCGGAAACGGCGGATATTGTGCCGGATTTTGCAACAGAAAACGCCGAAAAGGTAACGCTTCCCAAAGGACTTTCCAATGAAAGCTTCGATTTGGAAATCTGGAAAGAATACGGAGCAAGATGTATTGGCTGCGGACGTTGTAATTTTGTATGTCCCACCTGTACCTGCTTTACCATGCAGGATATTTTCTATAAAGATAATCCCAAAGTGGGAGAAAGACGAAGAGTGTGGGCATCCTGCCAGGTAGATGGTTATACCGACATGGCAGGAGGACACAGCTTCAGAAGCAGCCAGGCTGATAGAATGCGCTTTAAGATAATGCACAAAATCTATGATTATGAAAAACGCTTTGGCTATCCCATGTGTGTAGGCTGCGGACGATGCGATGATGTATGCCCCGAATATATTTCCTATTCCAATTGTATAAATCGTTTGGCAAAGGAGGAAAATGAAGCATGATTAACCATTACATTCCTCAGCTCTCAACCATAAAAGAGGTAATCAGACATACCCAGCTGGAATATACCTTCCGCATGACCTTTGAAGGGGAGGTTAAGCCGGGACAGTTTTTTGAGGTATCCATTCCCAAATTCGGAGAAGCCCCCATTTCCGTCAGTGGTATTGGTGACCAAACTGTAGATTTTACTATTCGCCGTGTGGGTAAGGTGACCAATGAGATTTTTGAAAACTATGTAGGTGACAGGTTCTTTATCAGAGGACCCTACGGAAATGGATTTGACATAAATAATTATAAGAATAAGGAGCTGATAATCGTAGCAGGAGGAACCGGATTATCTCCGGTTAAAGGTGTAGTGGATTATTTTGCAGATCATATGGATGAGGCTGCAGACGTCACACTGATTGCCGGATTTAAATCACCTAAGGATGTATTGTTTAAAGAGGATTTTAAGCTTTGGAAGGAGAAGCTTAAGGTAATTCAGACTGTAGATACAGCACCGGAGGGATATGAAGGATCGGTAGGAATGGTGACTAAGTATATTCCTGAGCTGAACATAAAAAATGTGGAGAATACCGCCTTTATCTGTGTGGGTCCCCCGGTGATGATTAAGTTTACGGTTATGGAAATTTTAAAGCTGGGTATTCCGGAAAAAAACATCTGGATATCCCATGAAAGAAAGATGTGCTGCGGTCTGGGTAAATGCGGTCATTGTAAAATAGGCGCCACCTACATTTGCCTGGATGGGCCGGTATTCAATTATGTGGAAGGCAAAGAATTAATTGACTAGGGAGGTGATGAAATGGGATTGGATATTAATACAAAAAAATTAAAAAAGAATGCCTTCCGCGTATCCAAAGAACGGGGAATCGGAGCCTCAAGAATCCGTGTGCCGGGAGGCTATCTGGATGCAGAGGTGCTGGGAATGGTACAGGAAATTGCCCAGACCTACGGCAATGGATATGTGCATCTGACTACAAGACAGGGCTTTGAGATTGAAGGGATCCGTTTTGAGGATATGGAAGAAATCAATAAAAAGCTTCAGCCGATTATCGAAAAGCTGGAAATTAATCAGGAAATACCCGGTACCGGCTATCCTGCATCGGGGACAAGAAATGTCAGTGCCTGTATAGGAAATAATGTCTGCCCCTTTGCCAATTACAATACGGCCAAACTGGCAAAGAAAATTGAAAAGGCTGTTTTTCCCAATGATCTGCATTTTAAAATCGGTCTCACCGGCTGTCCCAATGACTGCGGTAAAGCGAGAATGCACGATTTTGGTGTTATCGGGATGACCATGCCCCAATACAATCCTCAGCGGTGTGTGACCTGCAAAGCCTGTGTAAAGGGCTGTAAGGCTCTGTCGGTGAACGCACTCAGGGTGGAAAATGACAAGATTGTCCGGGATGAAGAAAAGTGCATAGGCTGTGGAGTATGCGTAACCAAATGTCCTACCCGTGCATTTACCAGAAGTAAGAAGAAATATTATAAGCTGGCCCTAATGGGAAGAACGGGTAAGAAAAATCCACGATTGGGTGAGGATTTCCTAATCTGGGCCGACGAAGAAAATATTATCAAAATTATTCTTAATACCTACAAATTTGTGAAGGAATATATTGATCCGAAGGCTCCGGGAGGAAAAGAGCATATCGGATATATTATTGACCGGGTAGGCTTTGAGGAATATAAAAAGTGGGCCCTGGATGGGGTGGAACTGATGCCGGAAACCATTGTAAAAGAATGTGTCTATTGGAGCGGAATCCATTTTGACCGATAAAAAGGCTGCTTAAGCAGCAGATTGAGAGGTAGTAATGAAGAAAATACAATCAACCTGTAACTATTGTGCTATTGACTGTAATTTGGATTTTTATGTGGAAAACAATCGGATAGTAAAGGTAGTTCCTACTCCCGGCTATCCGGTTAATGATGGATTCAGCTGTATCAAGGGTTTGTCCCTGGATAAACAGCAAACTACGGTTAAACCCTGCAGTCTGCCTAAAATTCGTCAGGAGGACGGTTCCTTTAAAGAGGTTTCCTGGGAGGAAGGCTTTAAGCATGTTGCAGATAAAATCAAAGAAATACAGGAAAAATACGGACAGGAGAGCGTTGCAGGCATCAGTACCGGTCAGCTGACCATGGAGGAATTTGCCCTTTTCGGACACGTTATGCGAAACTACCTGAAAACCAATGTGGACGGAAATACCCGTCTTTGCATGGCTACGGCAGTAGTTGGACATAAACAGAGCTATGGCTTTGATGCTCCGGGCTATACGCTGAAGGATCTGGAGCTTTCCGATACCCTTATCTTTATTGGGTCTAATCCGGTAGTTGCACACCCCATAATGTGGAACAGGGTGAGGAAAAATAAGGTGCCGGGACACAAGGTGATAGTTATTGATCCCAGAAAATCGGAAACGGCAATGAATGCGGACTATTGGTATGGACTGAAATGGAAAACGGATCTGCTTCTTTTGTATACCATTGCCAATCAGTTGATTGAGAAGGATTATCTGGATCATCAGTTTATTAAAGAGCATACTGAAAAATTCGAGGATTTTAAAGAGTTTGTCAAGTCTTATACCCTGGAGCGCGGAGTAGAAGGTACAGGGTTAAGTAAGGAACAGATTCTGGAACTGGTTGAATTAATCCACAATGGAAAGAAGGTATCCTTCTGGTGGACTATGGGAGTTAATCAGGGGTATGAGGCTGTGCGTACCGCACAGGCAATTATTAATCTGGCGTTAATGACAGGTAATATCGGTAAGCCGGGTACCGGTGCCAACTCCATTACCGGGCAGTGCAATGCAATGGGCTCCAGGGCTTACAGCAATACCGCCGTATTTTTCGGCGGCGGCGATTTCACTAATCCGGCCAGAAGAGAACGTATTGCAAAGGTACTGGGAGTTGAGGAAAGCATGCTGGCTGAAAAGCCCACAAAAACCTACAATCAGATTATCGAAGGTATCAATGCGGGAGAGATTAAGGGACTGTGGATTCTTTGTACCAATCCAAGACATAGCTGGACCAATAATGAGACCTTTGCTGCCGCAACTAAAAAACTGGAGCTTTTTGTGGTGCAGGATATTTACGATACTATAGAAAGTGCAGAGGACTGCACCGTATATTTCCCTGTTGTGCCGGGAATTAAGAAGGAAGGCACATATATTAATCTGGAGCGCCGATTCTCTGCAATGCGTCCTGTGCTTGAGCGGGGAGAAAATGAGCTTTCTGACTATGAAGTAATCCTGGGGGTAGGAAAGGCTCTCGGAATGGGAGATGCCCTAAAGGGTTGGGAGACTCCCCGGGACTGCTTTAATCTGATGCGTGAATGCTCCAGAAATATGCCCTGTGATTTTACGGGAATGAGCTGGGAGGGGCTGGAAAACTCTCATGGTATTCAGTGGCCCTATCCGGAAGGTAAGGAAGAAGAAAATAAGGAAGAAGAAAGAAGACTGTACGGTAACGGACAATTCTTTACGCCCTCTAAGAAGGCCCAGTTTATGTTTGAAGAGGTGAGAGAGAATCCGCTGCCGGTAACAGAGGACTTTCCCCTAGTGTTCAATACGGGAAGAGGAAGCGTTGGACAGTGGCATACGCAAAGCCGTACAAAAGAAGTGAAATTTGTGGAAGATGCATCCGTAAAGAAGGCTTATTTATATATGAATACCAGAATGGCAGAGGAGAGGCAAATTCAGGAGCTGGATAAGATACGCGTTTATTCCATTAATGGACAGGATGCTGTATTTACGGTAAAAATTACGGATAATGTCCGATATGAGGAGCTATTTGCACCGATTCACTATATTGAATGTAATAAAATGACCCCCTCCTTATATGACAGTTACTCTAAGGAACCATCTTATAAGGCGACACCGGTACGGTTTGAAAAAGTGTAGAAAGGGATAAAGGGATAAAGGAGGAAGCATATGTATCGAATTAAGATTGACAGAAGCCGCTGTATCGGCTGTTTGACCTGTGTAACAGCCTGTGTGGTTACCCATGAGGCAGAAAGTGGGGATGCAAGGAACCGTGTGACTATTGACAGCGAAACGAAGCCGGCACCGATTTTTTGCAGACATTGTGACCGACCTGAATGTGTATATACCTGTATGACGGGTGCTATGAAGAAAAACAGCAAAACGGGCTATGTGGAATATGATAAAGACCAATGTGCAAGCTGCTACATGTGTATCATGTCCTGCCCTTACGGAGTGCTGAAGTATGACAGTATCCATCATACGGAGATTATGAAATGTAATATGTGTGTGCACAGAAGTGAGGATGACAGGGGAAAACCTATGTGTGTTGAGCAGTGTCCTATGGGAGCCATTACAGTTGAGGAGGTGCAGGGATGAAATATGTAGTATTGGGAGCTTCTGCGGCAGGTATCAGCGGAATCAGGGAGCTGAGAAGAATTGATCCGGAAAGTGAAATAGTCTTAATCTCTAAGGATGAAACGATCTACTCCCGCTGCATTCTGCACCATTATCTGGGAGGAATAAGAAATCTTAAGGAACTGAATTTTACGGAAGATGATTTTGAAGAACGGTACCGGATAAAATGGATTAAGGGAATAGGATGTACCGGTGTGAATCCCAAGGAAAAAAAGGTAATCCTGGAAGATAAAAGAGAGGTGGATTATGATAAGCTGTTAATTGCAACCGGCTCCCACACCTATATTCCTCCCGCAAAAAATCTGAAAGAGGCAAGGAATGTCAGCGGCTTCAGAAATATTGAGGATGCGGTGCATTTAAAGGAAGAGGCAAAAAAGCGTAAGCATTTTCTTGTTATAGGCGGTGGTCTTGTAGGCCTGGACTGTATTATCGGCTTGTTGGAGCTTGGGGTTAAGGTTACTATGGTGGAGATGGGAAGCTGGCTGCTTTGCAAGCAGCTTGATGAGCGTGCAGCAAGAACCTATCAGGAGGCGTTTTCCCGGAAAGGGGTAGATCAATACTACAAAGTAAGGGTGACTGAGGCGGTTTTAGATGAAGCAGGTGAAGCTGCTGCAGTAATTTTGGATGATGGAACAAAAATATCCTGCGATTATATAGTTGTTGCAGCGGGTGTGGCCTCTAATATCGAATTTCTGGAAGGTTCCGGAATAGAAACCACGAAATCAGGTCTGGTGTTTGATGAAAGCGGAAAGACCAGCGATGATGATGTATATGGTGCCGGGGATGTTTCCGGTATGCGTCCCATCTGGCCGGCTGCCGTTAAGGAAGGAATTATAGCGGCAAGCAATATGGCAGAAAAGGGTGGCCGGCTCACAGACTTTTTTGCTACCAAGGCTACCATGAATATATTGGGAATCCCCAGTATGTCACTGGGAGAAGTGAACACCAACGATGATCAGCATGTGGTGGAAATTCGTGAGGATGAGAAAGCCTACAAAAAGATTATCCACTGCAACGGAAAAATTACAGGGGCAATCCTGCAGGGTGATTTGGCCTACGGTGGAATTTTGCAGCAGCTGATTGCCAACAAAATTGATGTTTCAAAAGTAAAAAAACCGATTTTCGATG
>JBJELS010000276.1:0-6757 GCA_051879275.1 Lachnospiraceae bacterium | reverse complement strand
GTCAGAAAAAGAAAAATCCAGGGAATAAGGGAAAAATAGTCTGTGGAAAAAAAACCTTTGGGGGTGACTCCCAGCCAGGCCGCAAATATACCCGGCCCATTATCCTGTCGGTACCAGACCTCCGGCAGCTCAAACACTCTCCGGTCGCCTATTCCCAGCCACCCATCATTTATTCCCCGGGTAAACCAAAACAGAACAAAGCTGCCCATAAGCCCTGCCATTGCCGGTATTCTCTGCAATACCCGATTCAGGGGAATCAGTAAGAGAATACAGGAGCCGATACAGGTCAGCACTCCGCAAACCACTCTGTTTTGCGGCATAAGAAAGAGAGTTACCCCGCTCACCAAAAGGCCGCTGCAAAAAACCAGAAGACCATTTTTCACCTGTCTTTTTCCCATGGACCAGCAAAAGCCGGATAAAAGGATAAAGGTCCAGCAGATACTCTGCTGCCATATCCCGGCTCCCTTACCCTGGTACCACCTCCAGGGATAACCGTAAAGATAGACCATATTCCAGCAGGCATGGTAGCCAATCATACTGATTAGGCTTAAGCCCCGTAAGGAATCCAAAAGTGCATAGCGATTTTTCTTAAAATCGTTTAATCTTCCGTGTTGTGTTTTTTTCAAATTCCACATCTCTTACCTGCAGTGCATAAATACGTTTATAGGAGGGTGCCTGCTTATTATATTCATCTATCAGTTTCTGGAGAGCCTCCCTCACATCCTTAATTTTCTTTTTCTTCACATACTCATAATCCGGGAAAATTTCTGCTTCAATCGTCCCTTCCTTTTCCCGAACCAGAACCTCCTGAACCAGGCGATTTTCTCCCAGCTTATTTTCAATTTCCTCGGGTGAAACATTTTCTCCGTTAGGCGTAATAATCAGATTCTTTTTCCGTCCGGTTAAAAAGACGAAGCCGTCCTCATCCACATAACCCAAATCACCGGTTTTCAGCCATCCATCCTCCAGAGTCTCAGCCGTTTCTTCCGGCATTTTATAATAGCCCTGCATAACACTGCTTCCCCTAATCCAAAGCTCCTCATCCACAACCTTTGCTTCACAGTTGGGCATAAGCTTTCCTACAGAGCCAGTTTTCATATTGCCAATATAATTGCTGCTGATTACCGGTGCACATTCCGTCATTCCATACCCCTGGTAAATGGTAATTCCGAATTTGGCAAAGGTATCAATATAAGCCGGATTCAGATATGCCCCTCCGCTGCAGATGGCCTTAAACTGCTTTCCGAAGACCTTTGCCTTAATAATAGGTGCCGGAACCCAGGCCGCCTCCTCCAGCTTCTTTATCAATGTCTCAATCATCAGCGGCACCATGAGAATCATTTCCGGTTCAAAAAGCTTAATGTTTTTTGCCACTCTCATCAGTGAGTCATTAATGCAGATTACACTTCCCAGGGATAAGGTCTTTAAAATATCCATACTGAGACAATAGGCATGGTGGATGGGCAATACGGACATTACCACCGTACCATGCTTAAAGCCCATATCCAGACAAGTGGCATTTTCCGCAAGATTGCCGTGGGTCAGCATAACTCCCTTACTCTTTCCCGTCGTTCCTGAGGTAAACATGATTGTTGCCAGATCAGAGGGGGATGGCTCATAATCATAGCCTGCCTCCTGTTTTTCCAGCTCATCCCAGAGAGACAGACAGACCTCTGTACTCTCCGATGCATCCATGGAAATCATTTGTTTTAATTGAGGACATTGCTTCCTTGCCGCCTCTGCCACAGCAGCCTTACTCTCATCAAAAATCAAAAGCTCCACATCTGCACGATTCAACAGCTGGCAAACATCCTCTGTAGGCAGCAGGGCATCCAGAGGTACTGCCACTCTTGCACTGTTTACAATACCGAAATAGGATACAACCCAGGAATAAGAGGTGGCACCTATAATCGCCACATGGCTTCCCTTTTTACCCAGAGTTTCCAGAAGGGCTGATAATCTTTCCGTATCCTGCCGCAGTTGCTGATAGGTCTTTGACTCAATTTCTATTGTTTTTTTCCCTTCATCGTCAGTTCCCTTTACCTTGTAGCGAAAGGCATCCTGACTTCTGAAGGCTTCCTCTGCCTGCACCAAAAGCTGACGCAGGGTATAGCTTTTTGCCTGACTCATTTTCTCTCCTCGTTCTGCTCCCCGGGAGCAGTTGCTTTTCTAACTCAGGGTTTCCAAATACTCCACTGCTTCCTGCACTGTGCGTATGTCTGCAGCCTTTTCCTGATCTACTTCTACATCAAAGCGATCTTCAATTTCTCCCAGAAGACTCATAAAATCAAAAGAGGTAAATCCCAGATCCTCCATAAAACGGGAATCGGGAGTAATCTTTTCCTTATCTACCTCCACATACTCAGTAATTAAATCTACTAACTGCTCAAACATCTTTCCTCCCTTCCGAAGTGTCTGTACTTCTTTTAAATACATTTTAATTATACCAGCTTAATAATTTCTCCGATGGTTAAATTGGGATTTTCAATTCCCTTGAACATGATTTTACATAAGTAATAATAAAAATACTCCAGACGTTCCCTGCTTATTGCTTCTATCTGATGCTCAAAATTAAAATCCAGCCCGTTATCATCAGGACGATGCATAACCGTAAGATACATGGCCTGTGTGGTGGCCCCATTGGGATACCATTTGGTTTTATAATGAATATCCCCGATTTGGGTCAGGCCCTTATCCTTTAAGGTAAGAGGCTGATAGGTCAGAGACATGGGCTCATAGCTTCTTCCCGGCTCTATGGGGTATAGCTTTCTTCGATATCCAAAATACTCAACAGGATTAAAGTTGGTATGACGGAAGGTCTCATTCTGCTCATCCCGAATATGCAAAATTCCTTCCATAAAGGTTTTATCCGTTGAAATAATGGTTCTGAAAGGGAAGGAATGAATACGGGTTCCTCCGGACTTTTTTTCCAAAAGGGTGGCTCTTCTTGCATAGGCCACATTAATGGAAACATCATCATTTCCGTTCATTTTCTGTAAGTAAGTACGAATCCCCATAATCAGCAGGCACTGCAGGGAAATATGCTGTTTCTCACAAAACTGCATTAATCGGGCTGTAGGCTCTGCCTCCAGATGGAAAATATCCAGCTGGGCATCTACATTCCCGGAAATGAACTGTGCCGCTCTGGCTTTGGGATTTGTCCGGCGTTCTCTCTCCAGAGCTGCCGGACCGTCGATTCCGTTATAAATCGGCTCAGACCGCTCAATCAATTTATAAAAATAGTCTCTGTCCCTCTGCTGAGCCTTACTGCCTGCCTCATAGGCCAAATCCTTTTCAAGCTGCTCCAGATAAGAACGCATGGGCTTTGGGTATTCTACTTCCTCAAACATGGTACTGCAGTAGATTTCTATAATATCCCGCAAAAAAGCAATCAGGGACTGGGCATCCAGAATAAGATGATCCCCCAGAAGATACAGGCCATTATACCCGTCAGGAGTGGTAATCATTACGATTCTGCTCATCCGGGAATCCTCCCGAACGAAAGGAATCCTGGTCCAGCCCTTCATAATCTCCTCTGCTTCTTCCATGGTTTTTCCGGAAAAATCCTCATAATCCACCCAGAAATCCTCATGCTCTACAATGTACTGATACCATTCCTTTTCCTTTTTATCGTAGGCAAAACGGATACGCATGGCCTCACAGCGTTCATAGGCCTTCATAATGGATTTGTATAACACATCCCGGTCAATATCGTATTGAATAGTCAGACTGGTTCCCACATTCACCACTTCTTTTTTGGGACAGTAATCCAGATAATAAAAATGGAATTTCTGTGCAACTGTAAGCGGATAAGTCTTATACCCTTTTCTTGTTTTCATCAGTACCTCTTCTTTCTGCTGCCTCTATCCATCCTTCTGCAGCCTTATTAGAAAATCTCTTCCTGAAATTCATTCAGAGCCTTTTCATAGGTTTCTCTATCCTTGAAATAACTTTCTCCATGAGCAGCTCCCTCCACCAGCAATATTTTTCTTGGAGAAGCACAGCAGTCATAAATTTCCTGACACATGCTACATGGCACAAAGGTATCTGCGGTTCCGTGAATAAATAAAATAGGAACCTTCGCCTTTGCCACCTCCCGCTTTGCATTACACTCATCCATCCCATAGCCGGCCTTTTTCCGGTTAATGATATCCGCCGCAGGAATTACCGGAAAGGCGGGTAAATGGTACATGGAGTGCAAAACATGGGTAAATACTTCTTTGGGTGAAGTAAAGGCACAATCCGAAACAATCCCTTTTACCTGCACAGGAAGCTCAAGACCACTGGCCATCAGTACCGTTGCTGCCCCCATGGAAATTCCATGGAGCAGGATTTCCACATCCTCCCCACAGTGATCAATAACCCAATGAATCCACTGCAGAGCATCCTGTCTGTCCAGACAGCCAAAACCAATATATTCGCCTTCACTGGCTCCGTGGGCTCTGGCATCGGGATGGAGCATGCCAAATCCCTGTTCCAGATAATAATAGGATAAACCAATAAAATCCTTCAGCCCCTGACTGGTATATCCATGAAAACAGATTACCACTTTCTTTGCTTTTCCTGCCTCTTCTTTAGGCTCAAACCAGGCCCCATGCAGCCTAAGTCCGTCAAAAGAAGTCTGGTAAACCTCTTCATGCCCCCGGGCCAGGACATATTCTTTCCTTTGCGCTAAAATTTCTTTATATTGTGACCAGTCCGTACCGGCCATTTTCGTCGTCCGCTCCACATCGGTGTGTGAGCGCTTCATCACCCTTCGGTAAAAGTAGGCCGTTTCAATAGCTCCTGCCAGAGCCAGTCCGCCTGCAGTCAGTGCCGTCAGAGGAAGAAGTCTTCCCTTATTCCTTTTAGCCGGTTTCTTTCCGGACTTTATGTATCTGCCTTTCATTTCCGTTTTTTCCTTTCCTTCTTCCTTCGATCAATAACTTCCTTCAGCTTTAATGCCTTATCCAAATCTCCTTCTACCTTCAGCTTATGGGTAAGAAAAGCCTCAACCGGGTCCTCCTTCCCTTCTGCAATTTTCATAAACAGCTGGGGGCTTCCGATAAAAATGGCATGTCGGTCATAATATTCATAGGGTTCGATATGCAGCTGTCCGTCTTTTACCTCAACATAGAAAATTCCTCCGGCCTCCTGATCCTCAATATTGAACTGAAAAGCCAAATGTTCATGAATACTGCTCACATCCGTACCTGCAAATCTACTTTTTATTTCCTGAAAAAATTCCGCGTAAGTCATATCTTCCTCCTTTATTCCCTTATATCTTCTTCCTCCAGCTCCTCATATTTATGCTCTTTTTGAGGAACCGGAACCAAATTCAGTATAACATTTTTTCTGGTCTGATGCTTCATATAAAAATATCCCAACAAGGAAAAGCTGAATGCACCGATAAAATTAACGATCAGATCCATCATGGTATCAATAAGTCCAATGTCCAGATATCCCCCTACTCCCAGCTCCTGTCCGTTAATCAGCACTTCTTCAATGGGACTGATCACTACCCGCAAATTCTGTCTGGTAGGATCCAGATAAGTGGAGGATATGGCATGAATCACCGTATCCTTCTGCATATCCAGATTAAACAGGCTGTCCATTCCATATTCAAAAAACTCCCACAATACTCCGATGGTCATGGAGAAGCAAAAAGAGACAATTACCAAAAAAACCGGAGACAGATTGAATTGAGGTCGCTTATGGCGATTCAAAATCTCCACCAGGGAAAACCCTATAGCTGCACATAAAAATCCATTCAGTGTATGCAGTATGGTATCCCAATAAGGAAAATGAATATAAAAGGATTGAATTTCACCTAAAATTTCTGCTGCGAAAATAAAGCATAAAATAATAATCTCCAATGTAGATGGAAATTCAATCTTAAGCGTAACCTGCAGGATGCTGGGCATCATCATTAAAAATAAGGTTAACAGACATAAAAATACATTCTCATAATTACGGTTAAAAAACTGCAGAACCATCATCAGAATGATTACAATACGCATTCCGCTATAAACCAAAAAGGTGCTTTTGTTCTCCCTCAATTCCAGCTGCACCGCTTTCCAAAATTTCTCTCGCTTTTCTTTCCTTTTCATTTTTTCCCCTATTCTCTCTTCTTCCTGCGGTTTATTTCCTTCGGATAAACACAAACTCATTCACCCCGGAAAGCTCCTTACAGAAGCTATAGTCCAATCGGTCAAAGGCTTTAATCTGTTCCGGGTCCTGAAGCTGTTTTTCTGCCATAAACCGTACCATCTCCCCTCTTGCCATTTTGGCATAGGTTCCCTTCTGAACCGGCTTATTTCCCACCAGCTCGGCAAAAATGCAGGTAATAAAGGTATCTCCCCTTTGCAGATACTTTTCCACGCATTGTGAATACTCCTTAGAGGCCAGATTGATGATTACTCCGTCCTGATCCATTACCTCCCGGTACAGGGCATCCTTCCAAAAGGCATACAGGTTACCGCTTCCGTCAATATCCGCCTTAGCCTGCATCTCCAAACGGTAGGGAACAACACCATCCATGGGCTTAACGCTCCCATAAAAGCCGGAAAGTATTCTGAGATGCTTCTGTACATAATCAAGCATCTTCTCTTCAAAAACCGCCGGCGCCATGTATTGATACTGGATTCCTTCGTAAGACAGTATGGCCGGTGTCAGATTTTTGTCCAGCTCCATTGTCTCAAGCCGTTGGATATTCTGTTGGGCAATTTTATCATTACAGGCCCACAGCTTCTGTAAAGCCTCCGGTGTCTGCCCCTTC
>JBJELS010000275.1:0-6785 GCA_051879275.1 Lachnospiraceae bacterium | reverse complement strand
ATAGTTTTCCTCCTTTTTTATGTTCTCAATAGCCGAATTTTCTCTCAGCCGTTTTGTGTGGTCTCGTCTCCACTGATTAAAAAATATATGCTGTGATTAGCTAATTCATCCTGCAAATACCTTTGAATCTTACCCAGTTTTCTCCGAATCTCACAGGCATTTCCGCATTTCCTCTCCCATGTACACTCGTAATCCGGATTCATGCAGGCATTGATCTGATAATTCTCGCCCATAATTTCCAACAGCTGATACAGGTTGAGCTCTCTCAAATCGCAACTCAAAAGACAGCCTCCACGACTTCCCCTGGTATTATGTACGATACCTTCCTTGGCAAGCTTTGCAATAATTTTATAAGCAAACTGCTGCGGAATGGCCTCCGCTTCACACAAGGCCTTCATCGTATGCCTTTTCCCATCTCTCAATGTTCGCAATATCCGAAGTGCATAGTCTGTCTCTCGAGTAATAATCATAGTAACCTTCCCTTCATATATTTGTTTATACCTTATCATTCTTGATAAATTATGTCAAGATATATTGTACAAAACAAAACGCTATTATTCCTTTTTTTTGAAAACTATTGCACATAAATTGAAAAACAAAAAAAGTTTACATACGTCAAATTGACTTATGTAAACTCATAATTCACTAAAATCAATCCTGTTGCCGGGGCTGTAGGTCCTGCCAGAATACGTTTTCCTTCTTCCAGTATTCTCTCCATTTCTTCCGGCTTCTTCCTGCCTTTACCCACTTCAATCAGAGTTCCCGCGATTATTCTTACCATATTGTAAAGGAAACCGTTTCCCGTAATTCGGATACGGATAAGAGATTCTTCCTTCACCAACTCCAGATGGTAAATAATTCTGATGGTGGATTTAGCCGTACTTCCTGCTGCACAGAAGGCCGAAAAATCGTGTTCACCTACCAGATATGCTGCTGCCCGGCGCATATTTTCCATATTCAAAGGTGTATAGACAAAATAAGAATACCGTCGCTCCAAAGGATTTTCAAAGGGCTCATTGACAATTCGATATTCATAGGTTTTTCGGCAAGCCACCTTTCTTGGATGAAAATCCGGCTCTACCTCTTTAGAGCTTCTAACTCGGATATCCTCGGGAAGTCTCTGATTTAAGGCATAGGAAAACCGTTCTGGAGGAATGGTACTGTCGGTATCAAAAACAGCAATATTACACAGGCTATGGACTCCCGTATCCGTTCTGCTGGCCCCAATGACCATGATTTCCTTCCCCAACAATGCCGACAGCTGTCTGTTTAATTCGCCTTCTATGGTAGGCTGTCCCGGCTGAAACTGCCATCCATGATATGCCGTACCGTCATAAGCAACGGTTAATTGTATTCTCTTCATCACTTCTTCCCTTTCGGCTTATCCTACAATACCGCATCCCACAAGATAAAGAAGGATTACGATATAGGCCAGCCGATCCGCCCGTTTATACACAAGCGGTTTCATTTTCGTTCGATTATCTCCTCCCCGATAGCATCGGGCTTCCATGGCCATTGCCAAATCGTTTGCTCTGCGGAAAGCAGATATAAACAGGGGTACCAAAAGAGGGACAAGAGCTTTGGCCTTTTTCAAAAGGTTTCCACTTTCAAAGTCAGCTCCTCTGGCAATCTGAGCCTTCATAATTTTATCCGTTTCCTCCAGCAAAATGGGAATAAAACGAAGTGCAATAGACATCATCATGGCAATTTCATGTACCGGTACATGCAGCCTTCTCAGGGGTCTTAATAATCTTTCCATTCCATCTGTCAGATTGTTGGGCGTGGTGGTTAAGGTCATTAGAGATGAGCCAATAATTAATAAGGAAAGACGAACAGCCATCATGACTGCCGTTTTAATTCCCTCCTTAGTCATTGTCAGCTTCCATAGGCTGATTACCGGTTCTCCCGGAGTAAGAAAAAGATTAAACACAACAGTCAGCAGCAGTAAGAACAGAATAGCCTTCATTCCCCTAATCATAAATTTGAAGGGAACATGAGAAAGTCGGATCATTACTGCTAAAAAAAGCCCTGCCACAAGATATCCCCACACACTGTCAACCAAAAACAGGGAAAGAATATAGCAAATCGTAGCTACCAGCTTTACTCTGGGATCCAATCGATGGATAAGGGACTGCGTCTGATAATACTGCCCTAAGGTTATATCTCTTAACATAATCATCCTATCCTTCCTGTTTACTGCAACTGTTGCCCAAGGCCTTCAGAATTTCTTCTTTAGCTTCCATTACCGTTGCCGCATCCGTATTTACCCCAAAACCCTCTTTTTTTAATCGATTCATCATATAGGTCATCTGCGGAGCTGCCAGCCCAATCTGTTCCAATTCTTCAAAATGCCGGAAAACTTCTCTTGTGGCCCCGTCATAAATTATGCTTCCCCTGTTCATTACAATGATTCTCTCCACATATTCTGCTACATCTTCCATACTGTGCGAAACCAGAATAATGGTCATTCCGGTTTCATCCTTCAGTTTCCTGATCTGGTTCAATATTTCATTTCTGCCTTTAGGGTCCAGACCTGCCGTAGGCTCGTCGAAAATCAGGATTTCCGGCTTCATTGCCAAAACACCGGCAATAGCCACTCTTCTTTTTTGACCTCCGGACAATTCAAATGGGGAATGGTAAAACTGCTCCTCTGATATACCGACCTGCTTCAGAGCCTCATAGGCTCTCAACTCTGTCTCCTTAGAAGAAAGTCCTAAATTCCTGGGGCCAAAGCAGACATCTTCAAAAACAGTCACCTCAAACAGCTGATGCTCAGGATACTGAAATACCAATCCCACTTTGCTTCGCAGCATTTTTCGATCATAGTCCTTATCCGCAATATCCTCACCATTAAAATAAACATTACCGCTTGTAGGCATAAGAAGACCGTTCAGGTGCTGTACCAAGGTGGACTTACCGGAACCGGTATGCCCGATAAGACCAATGAACTCATCCTCCGGAATCACCAGATTAATATCTTTGAGTGCAGCTACTGCCAGATTCGTATCTTCTCCATAAATGTAATTTACATGATTCAAAATTAATGACATATTCTGCTCCTATCCCCTTGCTGCTTTCACTCGCTTTAATTCCTCCACCAGCTCATCCATAGTAAGAATGCCGGGGGGAAGGGGAAGTCCTTCTTTTTGCAGCTCATAAGCCAGCTCAGTTATCTGCGGAACATCCAAACGCAGTCTTCTCAACTCTTCCACCTGTGAAAAAATAACTCTGGGCTCTCCCTGCATAACCACCTTTCCGTTATCCATGACATAAACCTTATCTGCATGAGTTACTTCTTCCATATAATGGGTAATCAGAATAACCGTAATTTTTTCCACCTGATTCAGGGCTCTGACCGCTCTGATTACTTCCTTCCGCCCACTGGGGTTCAGCATGGCAGTAGGCTCGTCCAAAATGATACATCTGGGATGCATGGCAATGACTCCCGCAATGGAGACACGCTGCTTTTGTCCGCCGGAAAGCTTATTGGGTGAATGCTTTCGATATTTATACATCCCTACTGCCTTCAGACTTTCTTCCACACGTTCCCAGATTTCCTCTGTGGGTACACATAAATTTTCAGGGCCGAATCCCACATCCTCTTCCACTACCTGACCGATAATCTGATTATCGGGATTCTGAAAAACCATGCCTGCTGTCTGACGGATATCCCATAGGTATTCCGATTCCTTCGTATCCTTTCCATCTACCCACACGGCTCCCTCTGATGGGTAAAGCAGGGCATTCAAATGCTTTGCCAGAGTGGACTTGCCGGAACCATTATGACCCAGGATAGCCACAAAATCTCCCTGCTGAATGTCCAGATTCACTCCATCCACTGCTCTGAGAATATCCTCAACGTTCCCTTCTTCGTCTCTCCGAATATATTCAAATGCCAAATCCACGGCTTTAATGATTCCCATTCTCTATTCCTTTACTTTTAAAATAAGCCCCGGAGATTCCCGGGGCCAAAATAAGTCTTTATACTAACTCAAGTACTACTTCCATAGCAGCATCACCCTTACGCTGGCCGATCTTGATGATTCTGGTATAACCACCCTTACGGCTTTCATATTTAGGTGCGATTTCGTCAAACATCTTTGCTACCAGGTCTACTTCTTTTCTGTCACGCTTCTTTCCCGGATTCTCAACCACAGGGTAAAGAACACGAAGAATCTGTCTTCTTGCATGAAGTCTGGAAGGTAAATCCTTTTTGATTTCCTTTTCCACTTCATCGTAAACGGTAACCTTCTTGCCATCAACAACTTCTTTTACTCTTTTACCGTCCTTATCCTTCCTGGGAACCTTAGCCTTAACCTTAACGGTTTCAAAATTATCTTTTTCCTTTACTGCAAGCGCAATAAGTCCTTCTACCTGCTTCTGTACTTCCTTAGCCTTAGCTTCGGTAGTAATGATTTTGCCATGATACAACAGATTAGTAATCTGATTTCTTAATAATGCTTTTCTCTGAGAAGATGTTCTTCCCAATTTTCTATACTTTGCCATTTTTTCTTCTCCATTTTTCTTCATCCGGCCACGCTCTTTGGACTTACTTACCGAATGGGGCGGCTTACGCCTGTTAACGGTTTCCTAAGGCAGATGCACTCATTGGTTTTACCCTCTGCCCGGCGTTTATTTAATCCTCACTGGGAGTCAGCTGAAGACCCAATTCCTTTAATTTAGCCAAGACCTCTTCCAGAGACTTACGCCCCAGATTACGAACCTTCATCATATCTTCAGGGGTCTTATTGGTCAGCTCTTCTACTGTATTGATACCGGCTCTCTTTAAGCAATTATAGGAACGAACGGACAGCTCCAGCTCGTCAATGCTCATTTCCAGAACCTTTTCTTTTTCATCATCTTCCTTTTCTACCATAACCTCAGCAGTTCTGGCATTTTCAGAAAGATCAATGAAAAGACTTAAATGCTCACTGAGCACTTTTGCCGCCAGGCTTACTGCTTCATCAGGAGCCAGTGTTCCATTGGTAAATACATCTAAAGTCAGCTTATCATAATCGGTAATCTGGCCCACACGGGTATTAGCCACTGTGAGATTAACCCGTTCAACGGGTGTATAGATGGAATCCACTGCAATCACACCGATGGGCAGCTCATCATCCTTATTCTTATCGGCACTTACATATCCTCTTCCCCTGGTAATGGTAAGCTCCATATAAAGCTTGCTTTCCTTGCCTCCGCTTAAAGTGGCAATCACCAAATCGGGATTCATAATTTCGATGTCCGGGTCTACCTGAATATCCGCTGCTCTTACCACACCCTCACCCTCAAACTCAATGTAAGCGGTTTTGGGCTCAATGGTCTCGCTGTTATTCTTAATGGCAAGACTCTTAATATTCATGATAATTTCGGTAACATCTTCCTTTACGCCGGGAATCGAACTGAACTCGTGCAACACGCCTTCAATTTTCACCTGACTTACTGCTGCGCCTGGTAAAGAAGAGAGCATAATTCTTCTCAAAGAATTACCCAAGGTAATACCGTAGCCTCTTTCTAATGGTTCCACTACAAATCGGCCGTACTTTTTATCTTCAGAGATTTCTTCAACCTCAATATTTGGTCTTTCAAAATCAAACACTGCAATACCCTCCTTTACGATAAAATCAAACTACGCTGGCTTATTTGGAATACAACTCGACAATAAGCATTTCATCAACAGGAACGTCAATTTCCTCTCTGGTAGGAAGATTCTTAACAGTACCTTTAAAATTCTCCTGATCCACATCAAGCCATACGGGTACAAGGCGGCCTGCAGTTACTTCAAGGATATCCTTATATCTTTGTAAAGATTTGGATTTTTCTCTGATTTCGATTACATCACCGGCCTTAACCAGGTAAGAAGGAATGTTTACACACTTTCCGTTTACCAGTACATGCTTATGGCCAACAATCTGTCTTGCCTCTCTTCTGGTTCTGGCAAAGCCCATTCTGAAGATAACACTGTCCAGTCTGGATTCCAAAATCGTCATCAGATTTTCACCGGTAAGACCGGTCATCATTTTATCTGCCTTTTCGTAATAGTTTCTAAAGGGTTTTTCAAGAACACCATAGATGAATTTCGCTTTCTGCTTCTCTCTTAGCTGAAGGCCGTACTCGCTCATCTTCTTGTTTGCTCTTGTATTGCTTCTGTTTGATTTCTTGTCATATCCTAAATAAATAGGATCCAAATTAAGGGATCTGCATCTTTTTAATACAGGGGTTCTGTTTACTGCCATTTTTTCTTATCCTCCAATGATTGTTTACAGTACGTACTTAAGCCGTACTTTCTTCCAACATATACTAATAAATACTTCGTCATAGCCTCTGTATAAAAAAATTATACACGACGACGCTTAGGGGGACGACAACCGTTATGAGGCACGGGAGTTACGTCTCTGATACTGGTTACTTCAAGCCCACATGCGGAAAGTGCACGAATTGCTGCTTCACGTCCTGAGCCAGGTCCTTTAACAAATACATCTACTGTCTTAAGTCCATGAACCAAGGCTGCCTTGGTAGCAGTCTCAGCAGCCATCTGTGCTGCATATGGAGTAGATTTCCTTGAACCTCTAAAGCCAAGACCACCGGCACTTGCCCAGCTTAATGCATTGCCTTCAGCATCTGTTAATGTAACGATTGTATTATTAAAAGAAGACTGAATATGTGCCTGTCCACGTTCAACGTTTTTCTTAATACGCTTTTTTGTCACTTTTTTTGTAACTTTTTTAGCCATTTTAAACTAACCTACTTTCTCAACTTGAATTAATTGTTACAATTTACTTCTTCTT